>JANOTW010000379.1:0-3456 GCA_031416575.1 Ferruginibacter sp. | reverse complement strand
ACCTTTCCTATATTTGCTTCATCAAAACATCTATGCAACTTATTGAAGTAACAACCCCGCAGCTTGCCAGAGAATTTATACGGGTTAATGTGGAATTGAATAAAAACAATCCTGCCTACAACAGGCCACTGGATAAGGATGTCTATGAAGTATTTGATGAAAAAAAGAACAAGACCTTCCGTTTTGGTGAAGTAACAAGATGGATATTGAAAGACGACAGCGGAAAACTAATTGGCCGTATTGCTGCATTTAATAATAAAAAATATAAGAATAAAGGAGATGATGTGCCAGTTGGTGGCATTGGTTTTTTTGACTGCATTAATGACCAGACTGCGGCCGATATGCTTTTTGATGTAGCCAAACATTGGTTGATGCAAAAAGGCATGGAGGCAATGGATGGCCCTATCAACTTTGGCGAAAGAGACCGATGGTGGGGCCTGATTATAAAAGGTCATGACATACCACCTATGTACTGCATGAATTTTAACCCTCCTTATTACCAGCAGTTGTTTGAGAATTATGGATTCAGGAACTTTTATAACCAGGTATGTTTTGCCATGAAAGTAAATACCCGTTTGGAACAAAAATATTATGACCGTCATGCTGAATGTGCTAAAGATCCCAACTTCAGTTCGGCCCATATCAAAAAAAATCAATTAGATAAATTTGCTGCTGACTTTACCATCGTTTACAATAAAGCATGGGCAGGACATGGCGGCCTGAAACAACTCGAAGAAAAAGTAGTGCGAAAAATGTTTCACTCCATGAAACCGGTGATGGATGAACGTATCAATTGGTTTTTATATTATAAAGATGAACCAATTGGGATCTGGATTAACCTCCCCGACCTGAATCAGTGGTTTAAGCATCTAAATGGAAAATTCACCTGGTGGCATAAGCTTAAATTTCTCTGGATAAAATCAACAGGGGAAAATAAAAAATTTACCGGGCTGGTATTTGGTATTGTACCCGAGTTTCAGGGTAAAGGTGTGGATACCTATTTGGTGGTGGAAGGATGTAAAGTGATCCAGGGATTGACAATAAATGAAAAGGGGGAGTACAATCTGGGCCAACTCATTTATGATGAATATGAAATGCAGTGGATAGGTGAATTCAATCCAAAAATGATAAATGTAGCAGAAAACCTGGCCAAAAACCGCAGCCGTATTCTAACCACTTACCGGTATTTATTTGACAGAACAAAGGAATTTAAGGCGCACCCCATACTTCATTAACGTCTGAAATCAGATGCATGAAGTATGAGGTTTAAAAGTGTGCAAAAACCGCAATGTATCCTGGCAAAACTTTCTTTATTATTGCATCAGTGAAGAGTGATTCAGGTTTGCGGTTTCCGACCTCCCACTTCTGACCTCCGACTTCTGATTTATGGAAAAATTCATCGTTTCAGCAAGAAAATACAGACCACAAACCTTTGACACTGTTATAGGGCAATCGCATATTACCACTACACTTAAGAATGCAATTAAACACCAGCAACTGGCTCATGCTTTTCTTTTTTGCGGACCAAGAGGTGTGGGCAAAACCACCTGTGCAAGAATTTTAGCTAAAACCATCAACTGCGAAAACCAAACTAAAGAAGGTGAAGCCTGTGACAAATGTCAAAGCTGCATTTCTTTTAATGACGGGGCTTCTATGAATTATTTTGAACTGGATGGGGCTTCCAACAATTCGGTTGATAATATCCGTGACCTGGTGGATCAGATTCGTTTTGTTCCGCAAACAGGACGATACAAAGTGTATGTAATAGATGAGGTACACATGTTAAGCTCTTCGGCATTTAATGCCTTTTTGAAAACACTGGAAGAACCGCCACCTTATGCGATTTTCATTTTAGCAACCACAGAGAAACATAAAATTCTTCCCACCATTCTCAGCCGCTGTCAGATTTTTGATTTTAAACGCATCACTACCAACGATACCGTTCATCACCTGGAAGAAATCTGTAACAAAGAAGCTATTAAAGCAGATAAAGCCTCCCTGCAGGTGATAGCACAAAAAAGTGAAGGCTGTATGCGGGATGCATTGAGTATCCTCGATAAAATTGTCAGTTTTACCAATGGTGAACTGAATTATGCCACCACATTAGAACACCTCAACATCCTTGATGCTGATTGCTACTTCAAACTATTGGAATGTATGCAGCAGCAAGACCTGTCTGGTGCCATGTTGCAGTATGATGACATCAACCGTAAAGGCTTTGAAGGTGATTTGGTAGTAAATGGTTTTGCAGAATTTATGCGCAACCTGCTGGTGTGCAAAGATGAAAAAGCGGCAGGGCTGCTGGAAGTAGTAGAAAGTTTTAAAGATAAATACATTGAAACCGCAAAAGGAGTTGCCCCTGCCCTTCTTATCAGTGCATTGAATATTCTGAGTGAAACAGAGATAAATTATAAAGCAGCAAGAAATAAACGGCTGCATGTAGAACTAACCCTTATCAAGCTCTGTTACCTGCAACAAGCCATCCGGCTATCGGCAGAAGGAAACACTATTGATAAAAAAAAAATAGTTAACGCAGCAAAATCAATTGCCTTCAGGCAGATTATACCATTTGAAGTAAAACAGCCGGCAGTTGGCAGTCAGCAGTCAGCAGTCGGCAGCAAGCAATCAGCAGAAGCAAAATTGATTATCGAAACCTCATCATTGGAAAAAATTACAGTAGCAGAGGAAGCAAGCGGATACAACGAACCCAAAACCTCAAACCCCAAATCTCTCCCGTCACAGGCGGGATCTAAAATTTCTCCATTAGATAAAATCCGTAAACAATACCTGGCAAACGGCAATAATGGAAATGGCAATATAAATCACGCCTTGCAATTGGAAGAGTTGCAAAAAGCATGGACTGAATATGTAGTAAAATTAAAAGAAGCAAAAAATTCCGCAGCCCAATCCTTTGATCTGGCATTACTTCGTATAAAGGATGATAATTGCTTTGAAGCAGTTACATCCAATACAATTGAAAAACAGTTTATTGAACAGGATAGGAATAAATTGTTTGCTTTTTTACAAGAACGCCTTAAGAACCGCTCCCTCCAATTCAATATAGTTATTGAAGAAAAAGCAGCCAACCGGCCACAAATAGAACTCACCCTTACTTCAAAAGAACAGTTTCAAAAAATGGTTGAACAATACCCGTTGGTAAAAGAACTGAAAGAACGTTTACGGCTGGAACTTGACTATTGAGGTTGATTTCACATTCACCCTTGTCCACCGTAGCTTTAGCGTAGGCGGGATTCACCAAATTGCCTTAATTTCGACGAAAATTAAAAGGCAATGGCCGAAGTGATACTGATGCCCCGTCTCAGCGACACCATGACAGAAGGTGTGATTGCTGCATGGCATAAAAAAGTAGGAGATACTGTAAAAAAAGGCGATCTCCTGGCAGAGATAGAAACAGATAAAGCCACGATGGAACTGGAGAGTTATAAAGATGGTACG
>JANOTW010000378.1:0-2830 GCA_031416575.1 Ferruginibacter sp. | reverse complement strand
GAGTTAGGTGAAATAGAGAGTGTGCTGCAGCAAAGTGAACTGGTAAGCCAGGCGGTGGTATTGGCCAGAGAAGACAAGCAGGGCAATAAAAGACTGGTAGCCTATATCGTACCGCAGGAAGCATTCGAAAGGGAAGACATCATAGCTTTTCTAAAGGAAAAACTACCCGAATACATGATTCCGGCGGTGTTAATGGAACTGGAAAGTTTACCCTTAACAGCCAATGGCAAGGTGGACCGGAAAGCATTACCCGATCCGGATGTGGAAGAATTATTAAGCGGTAAATATACAGCACCCCGCAATGAAGTGGAAGTAAAGCTGGCGGTCATCTGGGAAGGCATATTAGAGGTAGAACAGGTAGGCATACACGATGATTTTTTTGAACTGGGCGGCCATTCGCTTTTGGCTGTACGTTTAATATCGGCCATCCGCAAAGCTTTCACCATAGAGATGCCTATCGGCGATATATTCGACCATCCCACGGTAGCCCTGCTGTCGGCGCAACTTGCAAAACAATCCAACACAACGGTACTACCCACCATTGAAAAAACAGAACCTCGGCCAGAGCGCATACCCCTATCCTTCAGCCAGAAGCGGTTATGGTTTATCGACCAGTTGGGTGGCAGCCTGCAATACCATGTGCCTGCGGTATTAAAGCTCAAAGGAAAGCTTGATAAAGATGCATTGTCAAATGCCTTACAGCAAATAATTAACCGCCATGAAGTGCTTCGCACCATTATCCGGGAGGAAGAAGGTTCAGGCTATCAATTTATTAAAGGTAAAGATGGCTGGCAGTTGAAATCAGTTGTCGGTTCAATGTATAAGGAAGATATGGAGGGCTTGCAAAAATACATAAAGCAGCTCATTGATTTTCCTTTCAATCTTACAGAAGATTATATGCTGCGTGCGGCGCTGATTACTTTAGAAGAGGATGATCATGTATTGGTGGTTACCCTTCATCATATCGCTTCCGATGGCTGGTCCACTTCCATTATTGTAAACGAACTGGTGGAGTTATACAATGCGTATGTGGAACAACGTGCAGTTGCATTACAATCGCTACCTGTTCAATATGCTGATTTTGCATTGTGGCAGCGTAAATATTTGAAGGGGGAATCATGGGATAAAAACCTTGGCTACTGGAAAGATAAACTGGAAGCAACAACTACATTACAACTGCCCACCGATTATCCAAGGCCGTTAGTGCAAAGTGTCAATGGCGCATTTACAGGTATCCTGTTAAATAAAGAATTATCAGATCAGTTGCTGTCACTGAGCAAGCAGCAGGGTACCACAATTTTCATGACGCTGCTTGCAGCTATTAAAGTATTGCTTTACCGCTACAGTGGCCAGCAGGATATTTGCGTGGGCACCCCCATCGCAGGTCGCCAGCAGAAGGAGCTGGAGGGGCTGATCGGCTTTTTTATAAATACGCTTGCTTTGCGGTCTGAGTTGATTGGTAACGCTTCGTTTAAGGATTTGTTACGACAGGTAAGAGCTACAACATTGGAGGCTTATGCCCACCAGGAAGTGCCGTTTGAAAAAGTGGTGGAAGCGGTTGTGAAAGAAAGGGACATGAGCAGGAACCCTTTTTTCCAGGTAATGTTAATATTGCAGAACACGCCGGATATCCGGGAACTGCGTTTAGGCGATACAAGTTTATCACATGAGTTGCAAGCCTCATTAGAACATCATACCTCCAAATTTGATTTAACTTTCAATATAACTGAAACCGGACAGGGGCTCCATGTCTTAGTAGAATATTGCACCGATTTGTATAAGGAGCAAACCATCATAAGGATGCTGGCCCATTTTAATGAGTTATTGCATTCAGTAGTAAAAGCGCCGGAACAAACCATCGGGCTTTTACCGATGCTAACCCAGCCGGAACAACAGCAGTTACTGATCCACTTCAATGATACCAATACACCCTTACCGCAGCATAAAACCATCATCGGTTTGTTTGAAGCGCAGGTACTAAAAACACCCGATGCGGTAGCAATCCTTTTCGAAGAAGAACAATTGTCTTACCGCGAATTGAATGAGCAGTCAAATCAATTGGCACATTACCTCCGTAGCAGGGGAATAGGCAAAGAAACGCTGGTGCCAATATGTATAGAGCGGGGACTGGCGATGGTAGTGGGGCTGTTAGGAATATTAAAAGCAGGCGCCGCTTATGTGCCGCTTGACCCTGAATATCCTGAAGACAGGATCAGGTATATGCTGGAAGATACCGGTGCGGCCATCGTTATAAGCAGCCGGGAGGGCAGGCCGAAAATAGCTGGTATTGAACCGCTTGATATTATTGAATTGGATGAAGACTGGCCGCTGATCAGCCTGCAGCCTTCCCATGATTTGCCCATTGCTTTAGATCCAAAACAATTAGCTTATGTAATCTATACATCGGGTTCTACCGGTAAACCGAAAGGCGTAATGATAGAACATGATAGCGTGGTAAACCTGCTGATGAGTATGGCAAAGGATATTCATTTTCACCCTGGTTCTGTTTTCATGTCAGTAACTACCTTCAGCTTCGATATCTGTTACCTTGAATTGTATATGCCGCTGGTACTGGGTGGTAAATTAATTGTAGTGCCAGGGGAAGTTGCGATGGATGGATATAAATTATCAGAAAATATAAACAGGTACCGGCCTACACACATGCAGGGAACTCCATCCACATGGCAGTTATTGATGGATGCTGAATGGCAAAATAAAGAGGACATAAAAATGCTGGTGGGCGGGGAAGCATTAAAAGAAGATCTCAAAAATGCGCTTACCCAAAAGGGGAATGTATGGAATGTATATGGCCCCACTGAAACAACTATCT
>JANOTW010000377.1:0-2584 GCA_031416575.1 Ferruginibacter sp. | reverse complement strand
CCCCTTATCTACCTTATTTACTTTTTATACTTTATTTCCCTTATTCCGTATCATACCTGTCAACTTTCTCAATACCCTGCAATTTAAGCAGCCTGTTGCAAAGCTCATCCAGCTCTTCTTTGTCGTGTACAAATATTTTGAAGTTGCCCATAAAGAGGCCATCCTTAGCTTCCATCGTCATTGCGGAAATATTAAACTTCATTTCCCCGCTAATCAGGTTGGTAATTTTATGGATAACGCCCACATCATCCAGGCCTACAATTTTTAAACCGGTGAGGAAAGATATTTCCTTGTTCTTGGCCCATTTCGTTTTTACCACCCGGTGCCCATAGTTCGACATCAATCTTGCCGCATTGGGGCAATTGGTACGATGTATTTTTAATCCTTCTCCGGTTGTGATAAATCCAAATACATCATCACCGGGGATCGGTTTGCAACAATTGGCCAGTGTGTACATGATGCGGTCGCTGCTTTCCCCAAATATGATGAGTTCGGTATCTTTTTTATTAAATGACCTGGCGCTGATGTCTGCCTCATTTTTTAATTCGGGTTCTATTTTCACGGGTTTGGGTGGAAACAAACGGTCGCCGGAGGCTGTAAATTCTTTTATTTCTTTAAGATCAATTTTTTTGATAGCAATTTCATATAACAAGTCGAGCGGGGAATTGACCTTATAAAAAGTAGCCAGCTCTTCCAGGTTGTGCTGCGTCATCATTCCACCTATCGCATCCAATTTTTTTTGTAAAATGTGTTTACCATCTTCCGCTACCTTTCTTTTCTCCTCTTTAAGGGTGTCTTTTATTTTTTGTTTTGCTTTACTGGTAACTACAAATTTAAGCCATTCCTGGCTGGGCTTTTGTTTGGCGCTGGTTATGATTTCTATTTGGTCGCCACTGCGTAATTTATGTCCAATGGGCACCAGTTTATGGTTCACTTTGGCGCCAATGCACCTGCTGCCAATGGCGGTATGCACGCCAAAAGCGAAGTCAAGGGCGGTAGCGCCAATGGGCAGCATTTTTACATCGCCCTTTGGGGTGTAAACATATATCTCCTCGGCGAGGAAGGAGGTTTTAAAATCCTGCAAAAAGTCAATGGAGTTGCTGTCCTGGTTGCTCAGCGCTTCCCTAATCTGGTGAAACCATTTATCAAAGCGGCTTTCTTCAGTGGCGCCTTCCTTATATTTCCAGTGGGCTGCCAAACCTTTTTCCGCTATCTCGTTCATGCGCTTGGTGCGTATCTGTACCTCCACCCATTTACCCTGCGGCCCCATTACGGTTGTGTGCAGGGCTTCGTACCCATTGCTTTTAGGATTACTGAGCCAGTCCCTTAATCTTTCGGGTGAAGGATTGTATTCATCCGTGATGATGCTGTACACTTTCCAGCAATCGCCCTTTTCCATTTCATAGATGGAATCTACTATTATTCGTATGGCGAACAAGTCATACACCTCTTCAAAGCTTACCCCCTTTTTTTTCATTTTGTTCCAAATGGAGTGAATGCTTTTTGGCCTTCCATGAATTTCAAACTTCAACCCGGCCTTATCTAATTTTTCTTTCAACGGCCGGATAAAGTCATTGATATACCGGGTACGTTCTCTTTTGGTATCCGTTAATTTTTGAGCGATATAACGGTAGGTATCCGGTTCCAGGTACTTCATGGAAAGATCTTCCATTTCGGTTTTGATGGCGTACAGGCCCATGCGATGTGCCAGTGGCGCATACACATATATGGTTTCACTGCTGATCTTTAATTGTTTCTCCCGCTTCATGCTGTCGAGCGTGCGCATGTTGTGTAAACGGTCGGCTAATTTTATCAGTATCACTCTTGGGTCATCCGTAAGCGTTAGTAATATTTTCTTGAAATTTTCCGCCTGCTGGCTGGTATTGGTATCTATCACCGAGCTGATCTTGGTAAGGCCATCTACGATTTTCACGATCTCCGGCCCAAACTCGCGTTGCACATCGTCCAGCGAGATATCCGTATCTTCCACGGTATCATGCAGCAATGCGCAAATGGTGCTCCGTACACCCAATCCAATTTCTTCCACGCAAATTTTAGCTACCGACAATGGATGAAGGATATAGGGCTCCCCGCTTTTACGGCGCATTGTTTTGTGGGCATCTACCGCCATTTCAAAGGCGGTACGCAATAGCTCTTTATCACCGGGTTTCAACTTCGGCTTTAATTCCCTTAATAAACCACGGTAATGCCGGAGAATCTCTTTTTTTTCTTCGGCTTCATTGAGGTTATATTTTTGTATCGGCATTGTTGCTTCCATCATTAAAACGAATTTACGAAAAGAAAGACAATTACCCCCAACGCCGCTAACTAACGGGGAGTTATTTGCAGAGTTCATTTTGCCCCCGGTACCGCTTGTTAGTGGGGAGGCCCTTCGGGCACGCTAAGAAATATGAAGAATATTATACGGCATAAATGATTAAAATGGGGTCGCGTTTTTTCTGTTGTCCGGGCAGAAGTATTTCATGGCATCATCGTTGCATCGCCCTCTTATACTGAATACCATTGGGGAACTTTAATTGCGTTTTACTGGATGGTTTATTTGGGTACTCTTGTACATATTGAA
>JANOTW010000376.1:0-5376 GCA_031416575.1 Ferruginibacter sp. | reverse complement strand
CGGTACAAACCAACTACGGGTTAAAAATATGGTTTTATAGAAGCGTTTTAATTTGCGAATAAAAATGTCTGAACTATGATTTTTATGATTGATTTGATTAATTGTGATTTGGATATCTAATCTTATTATTGTGATAATACTGATTTTTTAAATAGCCCTGTTCCCAAAATCATTTGTAATCATGAATCACGAATTATAAAAATCATATTAATCATAAAAATCACAGTTCAGACAACATTGCTGGATAGTTATACAATGTATAAGAGTACCCAAATAAACCGCGGACAGATGTTTCGCTAATTTATAACGTAATTAAAGATCCCCAATGGTATTAAGTACAAGAGGGCGACGCAACGATGATGCCCATGGCTGCTTCTTCGTTCGGACAATAAAACCTTGACTCACGCTTTTACCCCTTGCGCAGTATAATAATAATTATAATTTAATTCCCAGTCTGTGATACGTAAGACCTCACAGGTTATAAAAACAAGTGAGGCCTTTGCAAGACTCTAATTATAACGTAGGAAAAGATCCCCAATGGTATGCGGTACAAGTCCCGATTCAAGTGTAACATCGGGATGCCCCGATAAAAGATCGGGGTAAGCAACGCCCGCCCGGCTGAAGGCCATTCGGACGGGCAACTATGCCGCCATGAAATACTTCTGCCCGGATAACAAAAAAAATATGGTTGTATAGAAGAGTCCCGATGTTCGGGATTAAGATGACACAACAATGCTTAATCAGGGTTTAAATGCCCGGAAAAAAAAATTACCACAAAATGAAAAGTTGCAGGCAAAAAGTGTGGTAACAAATCATCAATTCAATAAACTTTTAAAAGGCTTTTACTGTTCCGATAACTCCCCGCTGGCCGGCGGGTTGGGGTATTGCTCAATAATCATATTCCCTTTTCAGAATATTAAAACGAATGCCCGCTGTAACCAGGGTGGTATTATTTTGCGCAACGGTATTTTTAATTTTATAATTGCGTTGCTGTGCAGACAGATCAAAATATAAATTTTCCCTTACCTCGTAGCTTATATTTAAGATGCCGTTAAAGCAGGTAGCTTTCCTGCCTCCTCCTATGTTGTACCCATATTCACCTCTGCGGAAATTATTATCCAAAAAAGGGTTGCCGCCAAAATTCCTTCCATTCAAACTATCAAGGCCCTGTTTATAATAAATGATCTTTGCATTAATGTACCATCGCGGGGCGGGCTGGTAACGAAGTATGCCGATAAACTCCTGGAAATTGGCGCCCAAAGGATGCGCCATTGGCTGATTGTAATGCGTATAGTTTGCTACGGAATTGTAATGGGAATAAGTAAATGGCCTTACCCTGTTTGATTCAAACTGCAGGTCAAGGTTGGGAATGCCAAATGCATCCACGTATTTCGCTCCCAGTTGCAAACCCCATTTATTGGCCCACCAGCCGGTATTGGCCCTTATTTGATCCAGCTTGAATTCATCTAATAAAAACTGGCCGTAAAACTGTAACCTGTGCGCCACATTCGCTTTGAAATCAATGCCCGCCATTGCATTGTCAGGGCTGCCAATGGTGCCTTCTACATGCCGGTAAAAAATAATGGGGTTCAGGTACTGAAATTCGAAACGATTTTTTCTGCCAAAAACAATGCCTTCAAATAAGCCGACATTTAGCCACTTCGTAAGGTTAATGCTTAAGTGGTGCATGGCTGCATATTTCTTGTCGAGCAGGGTATCGCCTGTTCTTTTGTATTGTGGCTGCAGTTCCATAAATAAATTCTGGTAATTGAATTTCCAGATTTTGGTATTGAGCTTTGCGAAAAGATAGCTATTGCCCCAGTCGCTCAGGAATAAACTTCTGTAGCCATTGCCGATAAAGTTTTTATCAAAGCCAAATTGTATGTCAATGTATTTGGCCGCATTAAAAGTTATGTATCCCCTTGCATCAAAATAATCAACACCAGTGGTTTTAAATGTTTTATAAAAACCTACTCCCTGCACCGCCCTTAAATCACTTACTTTTTGCTGAAAAAATTTCGGCCCCCGTTCCTGGTTATCCGTAATACTGGTAAAGAATCCGATCTTCCTTGCGATCATTCCCCTGGCATTAATACCACGTGTGTTTAAATAGATCATATCGCCATTGCCCCGCTCTTTCCCGGCATGCACCTGTAATATTGGATTAATCGCCAAAAAGAAATCTTTCTTATTTACTTCAATCAGGTTTGTTTTGGTTGTATATAAAGATTTCAACACCGGTTTCCTGCTTGCAAAACTTTCTTTTGAACCAGTTACCCATTCCGTATTATTCATTAAAAAACTGTTCATATTGTATTCATCCACCCTGGTAAGTTTGGGATGGTTGCTTTCAGTACCCGTAATGGAATTTACATTCGCCTTATGAATGCTATCAAGGAATTCGGCCTGCTGTACAATATACCTTCGGTTAAATGGTTTTAAGGTTGAATAATTGAGATCTGTATTGGTTTGTTGTTTTATTTCCAACCGTTCTACAAATTGGTAACCTTTATCGCCCTGGGGCAAAAACGCGGATTGAGCGCTTGCAAAAAACGGGCAAATAAAAACAAGTAGATTGAAAAAGCTTTTAATAAATTGCATTGTATTTGTTTAGTTAACGAAACTCTTTTATTTTCAAGTATGCAAAGATACCTGTTTAAGAATATAGCGATGGTGAATGAAGGCAAAATTGGACATGCCGATGTATTGGTAAATGGAGAAAGAATAGAAAAAATCGGGCCGCAGTTGGATGTAAAAGGAAGGGTAGTGGAAATCAATGGGGAGGGCAGGCATTTATTGCCGGGGGCAATTGACGGCCAGGTACATTTCAGGGAACCCGGCCTTACGCATAAAGCGACTATCTATACGGAAAGCAAGGCTGCCGTGGCTGGCGGTGTTACCAGTTTTATGGAAATGCCCAATACCATTCCCAATGCCTTAACCCTGGGTTTACTGGAAGACAAATACCATATAGCTTCTCAAACCTCCCTGGCAAATTATTCCTTTTTTATGGGGGTTAGCAATACCAATGCGGAAGAGGTATTAAAAGTAAACAAGCATAAAGCTGATATTTGCGGCACTAAAATTTTTTTGGGTGCCAGTACCGGTAATATGCTGGTAGATAATTATGGAACGATTGAGAAGATATTCAGGGAGAGTGAACTACTGATCGCCACGCATTGCGAAGATGAAAAAATAATTAAAGGAAATTATGCACGGTTAAAAAATGAAAAAGGCATACTGTTCCCATCCGACCATCCATTGATCAGGGATGACAATGCATGCTATGAGTCATCGTTGGCAACTATACAAATAGCCAAAAAATACAATACCCGGTTACATATTTTGCATATCAGTACCCAAAAGGAAGTGCAGTTATTTGGCAATATGCTGCCATTGAAAGAGAAGCGGATTACAGCCGAAGTATGTGTGCATCATTTGCATTTTACGGCTGATGATTACAAACAGTTAGGATACAAAATAAAATGCAACCCGGCGATAAAAGCGCCCAACAATAAGGAAGCATTGTGGAAAGCATTGCTGGAAGACCGTTTGGACATTATCGCAACCGATCATGCGCCTCATTTACTTTCTGAAAAAGAAGGGGATTATGAACATGCCCATGCAGGCCTTCCATTAGTTCAGCATTCATTGCTGCTGATGCTTCATTATTACAAAATGGGAAAAATCAGCCTGGAAAAAATTGCAGAGAAAATGAGCCATGCAGTAGCAGACTGTTTCCTGGTTAAAGAAAGAGGTTATATCAGGGAAGGCTATTTCGCGGATCTGGTGGTTGCCGATCTACAGGCATCCACCACTGTTAGCAAAGAAAATATTTTATACAAATGTGGCTGGAGCCCGCTGGAGGGGTTTACTTTTCCGGCAAGTATTGAAAAAACATTTGTAAATGGAAGGATGGTTTATGGAAATGGCGAATGGGATGAATCTATCAAGGGGCACAGATTGAAATTCACCCCATAACCCCCTGAAGGGGAACAGAAATGCAGAAGCCCCCACTAACTCCTCCGCTGGTTAGCGGAGAGAACCAAAATGCAGGGGCTCTTAAATACAAGAGTACCATTTTATTGAATAGCATAAAATAAAAATTGACAACCCTTAAATAATGAATAACCCATCAAATTACAGGCTCTTCTTAAATCCCCCGCTAACCAGCGGGGGTGGGGGGGCTTTTGGGGCTGGGGGGGCTTGCTTTTTTTTACCATGGAAATAGACAAAACCACCTTAACCGATCTTGCCATATTGAATGTAGAAGATGGATTTTCTGTATTTAGTAAACTCAACCTCTGCCGCACGGTAGGAGGAAGAGATAAACTGTATGAAAATTTTACCAAACCGCTCCATAGCATTGAAGCTATAAAGGGAATACAACAAACGCTGCAAACGATTTTACAAAAGCTGGAACACTGGCCAACACAGATCAGCAATGGGTCGGTAATGATGATTGAAAAGTTTTACCTGGCCACCATTGATGATATACCATCCAACCCATCTTCGTTTACTGCTTATAGTTATAAAATATTTCACCGCCCCGATTTTTCTCTCGTAGAATATTCGATAGGGCACGGCTTTGATTTTATAAAAGGCATACAGTTTTTGATCAGGCATTTTTTAACACCCGATGCGCCACCGCCTTTACAAAAATTATTATTGACTGCCCAACAAATCATCAACAAAGAACAATTTTCCATTATAGAAAATAATAATAAAGCAGCAGACCTAACTATTGCCCAGCAATTGCATCTGGGCAATTTTATGCGGTATCATTACAAAATAAATATGTTGGAGCTGCTGGATATCTATTTTCAACTTGATGCCTGGTATGGTATGGCCCTGGCTGTAAACGAGTACGGGCTTCATTTCCCTGATTTCGTACCCGGCGATCAGCCTTTGATGCAGGCTACAGGATTGTATCATTTATTATTACAGCACCCCGTAGGTTACGATATCGTGCTTCACCCGGAATGTAATTTCCTGTTTTTAACAGGCGCTAATATGGCGGGTAAAAGTACATTCATCAAATCGGTGGGCACAGCCGTTTTTTTGGCACATATCGGCATGGGTGTCCCTGCGCAAAACATGAGGCTCAGCCTGTTTGACGGCCTGCTAAGCAATATCAATGTGGCAGATAATTTATCAAAAGGGGAAAGCTTTTTTTATAATGAAGTACAACGTATAAAAGCTACCGTTAGCAAGATATCGGATGGCAGAAAATGGCTGATACTGATTGACGAATTATTTAAAGGCACCAATGTGGAAGATGCCATGAAATGTTCCTCCACCGTGATTGAAGGTTTGCTAAAAATAAAAAACTCCCTTTTCATATTATCTACGCACCTGTACGAAATTGGTGATGCG
>JANOTW010000375.1:0-2247 GCA_031416575.1 Ferruginibacter sp. | reverse complement strand
ATAGTTCATATAAAATGCTGAGATACAAGGGGTTAATAAAAACCGCCATATTTTAATTTAGCAATTACAGTCTAAAAAATTGGGAAATAGTAATCAGGTAGTAAAATAAACCATGCCTATAAAAAGGCTGATGCATCGGGATAATCAGCGAAACATCAGCCCCGGTTTATTTGGGTAATCTTGTACCCCATACCATTGTGGATCTTTACCCACGTTGTAATTAGCGAAACAACAGATGCGGTTTATTTGGGCACTCTTGTACTTTATATCTCCTGGCAACTTTTCCTGCGTAGGTTGTATTTAATCAATCACCCTGCAATCATTTGAATCATTTTTTTTATTTACAGTTCATCCTTTTATCATCCCGGGTTATCTTTGCAAAAATTTGGTTTGCCCTGCAAGCATCCAATTAATTATATGATTGGGCAATTGGCCTTATCATAAAATAAATTTCCCTTTAACACGGGATCAAATAAAAAATTATGGCTTTACTACACAACCGTGTCTCCCAGGCGGAACTAAAAAAATTATTGTACCAGGAAGTAGAACACCGCACAACGATTTCCTTTTATCAATATTACCCCATCAGCGATCCCCAGCAATTCAGGGACCAGTTATATGCCGCATTGAATGCCATGAAAGTGTTTGGCAGAATTTACATTGCCCATGAAGGCATCAATGCACAGGTAAGCGTGCCTGATAGCAATGTGGATACCTTTAGAAGTTATCTTTATTCCATTGAGCCGCTAAATGGGCTCAGGTTAAATATTGCGGTGGATGATGATGCCAGCTTGAATAACAAAGCCAGCCAGGGAAAATCATTCTGGGTATTAAAAATAAAAGTGCGGGACAAGATAGTTGCCGATGGTATTAAAGATCCCGGATTTAGTATGGAGAAGAAGGGCAAATATGTAAATGCCGCCCAAATGAATGAATTGCTACAGGATGAAAATACCATCGTGATTGATATGAGAAATCATTATGAATATGAGGTGGGGCATTTTGTAAAAGCAATGGAGATACCCAGTGATACATTCCGGGAACAATTGCCCATGGCGGTGGAAATGATGCAGGACAAAAAGGATAAGAATATTATCATGTATTGTACCGGTGGCATACGTTGCGAAAAAGCCAGCGCCTACATGCTGCACAACGGATTTAGTAATGTGTTTCATTTGGAAGGGGGCATTATCAATTATGCGAAAGAGGCCAAAGCGCATGGATTGAAAAGCGGGTTTATCGGAAAAAATTTTGTGTTTGATGACAGGCTGGGGGAGCGTATCACCGAAGATGTTATTGCCAGGTGCCATCAATGTGGCAAACCCGCCGATACACATATCAATTGTAAAAATGACGGATGCCACTTATTGTTTATTCAATGTGCGCCATGTTCAGTTAAATATGATGGATG
Organism: Ferruginibacter sp.; assembly: GCA_031416575.1. Classification (GTDB taxonomy): domain Bacteria; phylum Bacteroidota; class Bacteroidia; order Chitinophagales; family Chitinophagaceae; genus Ferruginibacter. The sequence continues at coordinate 836 of JANOTW010000375.1, read as the reverse complement.
TTGTTCGGTGGAATGCCAAAGCACTTGTAACCTTCCGTTGGATGCGCAAAAGGAATTAAGGAAAGGGATTGAAAAAGGGCGAATGGTTTTTAATAAGAGCAGGCAAAGGTTGAGGCCACGGCTGGATGAGGTGAATAAGAAGCCGGAATAATTAAATCGAATGCTGATGCAGGTGCCGTGCTTTTAATTGCCCTTACTGATGTTGAAGTTGCAAATAGAAAAGAGCGGACCTATCCTGGTGAGCCGCTTTTGTGCATTCCGGCCAACAGCCGAAGGGTGCATACCAAATTGTCGCTGGCTGGTGGGACACCAGCCAGGGGAAGCCCGCCGAGTGGTCGGTGGGACACCGACCACGTTCCTGATAACTGTAGCGACAATTTGGGATGCACCCCAGCCGAAGCCACCACCATAAAAGTTGTTTTGATTTAGTAAAGAAACTTGCCTCATCAATCAATCATACTTCAATGTTTCCGGCTTCGTCCGTTGGTGAAAACACCAACAACGGCTCACTGAGCAGGCGAATAATAATGATTGAAAAAGCTATTGGCCAACATAACCGGAATATTCCAAAAAAATAATGGGAGGCATGAATTTCGGCATGTCTTTAAACTGGCATTTAATATTCAATTGATCCATTTAATACAAACCGGGTTAGGCACATTGATCCTTTTACCCGTATCCGCCAGTAATCCGGATGCCTTATCAATTTTAAAAATAACAATATCATCCGTGTTTTGATTGGCTACCAATAAAAAATTCCCCGACGGATCAAAATTAAAATTGCGGGGCGTTTTACCCAGGGTGGATTGATGGCCCACAACCGTTAATTTGCCATC
>JANOTW010000374.1:0-11922 GCA_031416575.1 Ferruginibacter sp. | reverse complement strand
GTTACATTTGTCATTTAGTTACAATCTCCCACTGGCGAATGGCTCCGCCCTGTTCCTTACTTATAAAAAAATAGAACAACCCCTGCCGCGGCCATAAAGCCCCATCGGCAATTGAATAAAGTGCAAATCGTCGTACTATTAAAACCAACCGCCGTAAGGGTTTGCAACAGCTACGGGGTTGTAGCAAAATTACACCTCCCATAAAGTTTACACCTTTTAAAAAGGTGTAAACTTTTATCAACAAAACGCAATTAAAGATCCCCAATGGTATTCAGTACAAGAGGGCGATGCAACGATGATGCACATGGATTCAATGCCCGGACAAAAAATCTTATTCCCGTTTTTATCCCTCATGAAGTATAACAAATATCACCATCAACCATCACACCAACTGATGCGTCTGCTTAATGATCCCCATCACAAACACACTCTGCACATGCCCCATGTTTTCTATCTGGCTAAGCTTGTTTACATGAAAATCGTAATAGGCATTCATATCTTCTGATACCACTTTCAGCATAAAATCAAATTCACCCGAAATACTGTAGCACTCTATCACTTCATTCAGCGCCTGCATGGTTTCAATAAATTTTACGCCCGCCTTTTTGCTATGCTCTTTCAGTGATACATAACAGATCACCATCAGGCCTTTTTTCACCCTGGTATGATCGAGCAGCGTGGCATATTGTTTTATCACGCCGCTGGCTTCCATCCGCTTGATACGCTCATGCACCGGCGTAGTGCTCAGGTGCACCTGGCCACTAATTTCCTTTACTGTGGCCCTTGCATTTTTTTGCAGCAGTTGAAGTATCGCAATATCCTTGCTGTCCAATACAATTTGTTCAGTAGTTGAATCCTCTTTTTGTGTAGCCTTAGCCATGGGATAAAAGTGTTTTACCCTGTAAAAATAAGTGATTCGTAAAGTTTGTCCCAAAGTTTTACAATTGCATGGAATATTATTCCGTGATTGTACATTTGCAGTTCAAAATAAAAACATTATGTCAACTATCACACAACCATCCATCAACTTCAGCCTCACAAATAAAGTGGCTGACATGAGCCTTGCAGCATGGGGCCGAAAAGAGATACGCTTAGCCGAAGCGGAAATGCCTGGTTTAATGGCATTAAGAGCAGAATACGGGCCCAGTCAACCATTGAAAGGCGCACGTATCGCAGGTTGCCTGCACATGACCATTCAAACAGCGGTATTGATTGAAACTTTAACAGCCCTTGGCGCCGAAGTGAAATGGAGCTCCTGTAATATATTCTCTACACAGGACCAGGCCGCCGCAGCGATTGCCGCTACCGGTATTGGTGTTTTCGCATGGAAAGGCCAGACCCAGGAAGAGAGTGACTGGTGTATTGAACAAACCTTATTCTTTGGCGGTGCAGACCGTCCGCTGAACATGATCCTTGATGATGGTGGGGATTTAACCAATATGGTTTTTGATACTTATCCTGAACTGGTAGCCGGCATCAAAGGTTTATCAGAAGAAACCACCACTGGTGTTCACCGCTTGTACGAAAGAATGGAAAAGGGTACTTTGCTAATGCCAGCCATCAATGTAAATGATTCTGTTACCAAATCCAAATTTGATAACAAGTATGGTTGCAAAGAAAGTTTGGTGGATGCTATCCGCCGTGCTACCGATGTGATGATGGCAGGTAAGGTTGCCGTGGTAGGAAGTTATGGTGATGTGGGAAAGGGTTCCGCCGCTTCTTTAAAGGGTGCAGGTTGCCGTGTAATCGTTACCGAGATTGACCCTATCTGTGCATTACAGGCAGCCATGGACGGCTTTGAAGTAAAGCCAATGATCGATGCGGTGAAAGAAGCCGATATCATCGTTACAGCTTCCGGTTGCCGCGACCTGATAACAGAAAAACATTTCCGCGTAATGAAGGACAAAGCCATCGTTTGTAACATCGGCCACTTTGATATTGAAATTGACATGGCATGGTTAAACGCTAATTACGGCGATACCAAAGATACCATCAAACCACAGGTTGACATCTACACCATCGAAGGTAAAGACGTGATCATCCTTGCAGAAGGCCGTTTGGTAAACCTTGGTTGTGCAACAGGCCATCCATCATTCGTGATGAGCAATTCCTTCACCAACCAAACCCTTGCACAAATTGAATTGTGGTGCAACCCGGGTAAATACGAAAACAAAGTTTACGTGTTACCAAAATTGCTGGATGAAAAAGTTGCCCGCTTGCACCTTGCCAAAATAGGCGTAGTATTAGACGAGTTAACATCTGAGCAAAGCGCTTATTTGGGAATTCCTAAGGAAGGCCCGTTTAAGGTTGAGCATTACCGTTATTAAACCCCCTGTCCCCTAAAGGGGTGATTAGGAAATCATTATCATTGACCCACTTCTTCTTGTAGAGGTGGGTTTTTTATTTGGTTACCGGCTAAAGTTTTTCATGAGATCATTCATTTCTGCTTTACACAGTAAGGCAGGGTTGAGTTACGCTTCTATACAACCATATTTTTTTTTTTGTTGTCCGGGCTGAAGTATTTCATGGCATCATCGTTGCATCGCCCTCTTGTACTGAATACCAATGGGGAACTTTAATTGCGTTATATCGGGCGGTACTTCAGGCGTAGTTTACATACAAAATTATTTTTAGCCTTTGCCGGCCCTCCGCTCTATCAGCCCCGAAAAAGATATTATTTGCAATTCGTTTGCATTTGGCGGTTTAGGGCATTAATTTAGTTTCCTTTTTCACCATTAAAAATACAAATATGGCAAAAATCTTAGAGGAGCTTCCCATTGCCGATGTTGGAAAGTTCCCGGTCTTCGCTATCCACCCCATCATTTTAAAATATTGGGCGTTGGGTGGCAGCAGCGGCTGGCTTGGGCCAAACACCACCCCAATTACTACCTGCCCTGATGGTGTGGGTTCGTTTCAGCATTTTGCGAATGGTTCCATTTATTATCATCCATCCACGGGTGCCCACGAGGTACATGGGTTGATCCGTGCCCGTTGGGCTTCGCTTGGTTGGGAGCGAAGTTTTTTAGGCTATCCGCTTACCGACGAAACTGCTACACCCGATACTATCGGGCGTTACAATCATTTCCAGGGTGGCAGCATTTACTGGAGCCCATCAACCGGGGCATGGGAAGTTCACGGATCTATCCGGGGCAAGTATTCAGCATTGGGTTGGGAGCGAAGTTTTTTGGGATACCCGCTCACCAACGAAAACACTGCGCCTGACCGCATTGGCCGTTATAATCATTTTCAGGGCGGCAGCATTTACTGGTCGCCGGGCACCGGGGCGTGGGAAGTACACGGGCTCATTCGTGCCCATTGGGCCTCTTTGGGTTGGGAGCGCAGCGCATTAGGTTATCCCATATCGGATGAACTGGTTGTATTTGGTGGTGCAGGCCGCATTTCACATTTTCAGCGTGGCAGCATTTACTGGTCGGCTACGGCAGGCGCCCGTGTACTGCGGGAACGGTTACGTGTACATGTAAAACGCCTTGAAGCCCCCGTTTCGTTTACACTCAATGAACAGTTTGCTTCCATGCAGGAAGTGTATGCCATTGCAGGGATAAGAGTGGATTGGGCTTCCACCGAAAATCTTTCGCTACCCAGTTTGAACGATGTGGACGTAGGCGGATGCACCATGGGAAGCGTAACTGCTGAACAAGTTACCCTGTTTGGCAACCGTAATTTTGTGGGCGCTAATGATATGGTGGTATATTATGTACGTAGCACCGTGCCGGGCTACAATGGCTGCGCAGCATTTCCTGCAGGCAGGCCCGGGGCCGTAGTGGTGCGTTCGGCAAGCCGCTGGACACTTGGTCACGAATTGGGGCATGTATTGGGTTTAAGCCACGTGAGTAACAACAACCGCCTCATGACAGGCCTCGGTACCTTCAACATCACCAACCCGCCACCCGATTTAATTGCCAGTGAAATAGGTACGATGATTGCCAGCGGACTCAGTACACCCCTTTAATTCACTTTCAAAAAAATATAAAAAATTATGGCAACAGTAAAAAAAGATTCCGGCGTTTTAAACCAGGATATCGTAGCCTTTTTAAGGCAGGATGAACTGGACTACCCCGGTGGCGCCGCCAAATTTGGCAAAGCGGCCCTGCCCTTTTTAACCGAACTGATAAACAGCAACGATGAAAACCTGGCTACCAAAGCAGCCTATCTTGCCGGGTATATAGATGATGATTCGGTAAGTGATATATTGCAAATGGCTGCAGGCAATAATTTTACAACCGTACGTATCGCAGCGGCGTTCGGCGCCAAGCAATTGAATGCTAAAAATGGGCAGGTGTTGCTGGATAAGTTGCTGGACGATAGCGACCCCGGTGTAATAAAATATACCATAAAATCGGCCGTGGCATTGAATGTGGCAAAAAATTTAAAGACGAAGATCAACAAAATTTCGAAAGACTTTGCCGACGATAACATTAAATCAATGGCAGGTAATTTATTAAAGAAAATGAAATAATGTATTCTGCCAAAGCAATTAAAAAACCGGTTAAGTATGTAACCGGTTTTTTAATTTATACTCCGCAACGGATAAAAACGTGAATACGATATTTTTGCCCCGGCAGGAACAATGGTCATCATCCCTGTTTGACTGCACAATCAGGCAGGGTTCTTCCATACAATCATGTTTTTTTTGTCCGGGCTGAAGTGTTTCATGGCAACATCGTTGCGTTATTTATCCCGAGTAAGGTTTTGTGTGCTGCCTCGGGACGCCCTTTCCTACACAACCCAAAATTTTTTCAATTGAAAATCAATGACTTAAATTTTGGAAGTTGTTATAAGCGAAAAATCGGCCGCGGCTTATTTGGGTTACTTGTACCGAATACCATTGGGGAACTTTAATTGACGCGGAGTAAAGCAGTATGGCAATTCATTACCATGAAATACCCTTTACCATTGAAAAACTTTATGTATTAACTTTACGTCAGTTAAATAAAGGTAATTATGAAAAAGCCGGTTTATATACTGAAACTCCATATAGAGAATTTTCTTTGCTTTGAGAAAAAAGCTGTGCTTGATCTGGGTGACGATAAAGGAAATTGGAAAAGGTGGACGATAATTTTGGGTAATAATGGAACAGGGAAAACCTCGCTTTTAAAAGCAATCGCTTTATTTGAATTAGAAAAAAGACCGTTATCGCTTAATGAAATTGTCGGCACTCCCGGTGATACTAATCACTTTTGGATGAAAAATATTTATACTTTTCGTGAAACTTTTTTTTTAAATAATAAAGTTTATCAGGAAAATAGAAATTTTTACGCCACATTATCAAGAGATATTCATTTATCAGACGGGACTGTTAGTAAATCTTTATCAATTAATTACATAAACAACAATGAGATTAGAACATCAGCAGATAGTAATGATGCCGATTTAAAAATATTTGGCTATGGTGCAAATAGATTCATGGAAAATACAGGTTGGTCGCCAACTTCTCATTTCGGGGATAATTCAGAAACCCTTTTTATTGACGATGCCAAATTGATTAATGCAGAAGAGTGGCTTTTACAATTGGATTATGCCGCAAGTAAAGAATCCGAAATAAAAGAATTCGCTGAAAATAAAAGGGATCAGGTAAAAGAAATTCTACTTATTTTACTGCCTGGTATAAAAGATATAAGATTTACAACGCCAACAAGGGACAATTTAAAATTAACTGTTGAATTTGAAACTGAGTATAATAATTGGGTTACAATACATCAATTAAGTTTAGGCTACAAAACAATGGTAGCATGGACAGTTGACCTGGCAGCAAGAATGTTTAAACGATACCCGGAAAAAGAAAACCCTTTAGCGGAACCGGCAATTGTTTTAATAGACGAAATTGACTTACACCTTCATCCAAAATGGCAGCGGAAAATTTTTGAACACTTGTCTGAACTTTTTCCAAAAACACAGTTTATCGTTACAGCCCATAGCCCTTTAATCGTGCAATCAGCTCCACAAGATGCAAACATAGTTTTGCTGAGAAAAGAAGGGGACCATGTTGTGATTGACAACGATATTGAATCCGTACAAAGTTGGAGGCTTGACCAGATATTGAGTAGCGATTTGTTTGGTATTGATAGTGCCAGAAGTCCTGAAATAGAAAAGTGGTTAACCGAAAGAAAAGCATTATTACAAAAAAACAACCTTTCTTCCAATGAAAAGGAAAGGCTCAAAGAGCTTAATAAAAAAGCCCGTAATTTGCCTACAGCGGAAACCCCGGAAGATATAGAGGCTATGGAGATAATCAGAAATGCGGCAGAATATTTAAAGACGCAAAAAGCTTAATTTCTGATGATAAGAATTAGTAAAAAAGAAATTGCCCCGGTTCCTGAAATCTTAAAAACAAAAGGTGAGGCCGAAATCATTTCTTTCAAAAACAGGTACGATAATGGCGAAAGAAATTTTGAAAGCAAAGATTTTGAAAGCAAAATATATGGCCATGATGAAGTAAAACAAATCCTGATAAAAATACAAGATAATAAATGCTGTTTTTGCGAATCGAAAATTAGTCATGTCAGTTATGGGGATGTTGAACATTTCAGGCCAAAAACAGGCTGGGTACAAAAGGATGAAAAGCTTAATAAGCCTGGCTATTATTGGTTAGCTTACCAATGGGACAATCTTTTACTTTCTTGCCAGATTTGTAATCAACGTCATAAAAAAAATCATTTCCCATTGCTTCCCGGTTCTAAACGGGCCGTTTGCCACAATGATGATATCAGGCATGAACAAGCAATATTTATTAACCCGGGTAATGAAGATGTAGAAACTTTAATAACTTTCAATGAAGAAATACCTAAAGCTGCAAATGATAATGAAAGAGGAATAGAAACAATAAATAAACTAGGGTTGGATAGGGAACTATTGAATGAACAGAGAAGAAAAACCCTGAATATGATTAGGGATATTTATGATTTGGCAAAGGGTTATCCTGAAACATATCCTGAATTAAAACTGGATGCGAAAATGAAGGTTCAAAAATATTTCGATTCAAGTCTTTTGGATGAAACAGAATATGCTTCAATGCTTCGGGTATTTTTCAAAAATAACCCTTTATAGTTTTTTCTGTTATTAGTTCCCGCAAGCGCAAAGAACCTGTTACTTCACAACGGGTAAATCAGTGAATTTTGTTTTGTTGATAACCAAATAAAATAGCCTACCCCCATCCCCTGAAGGGGTGATAATTGTTAATTTAAAACGCAATTAAAGATCCCCAATGGTATGCGGCACAAGAGGGCGATGCAACGATGTACCACATTGCTTCTTAGCCCGGACAAATAGTTTTGCTTTTGCTGGAATCCTTGCTTTCAATTATCATAATACAACTTCTTCCAGAGCCGGCATTTGGAATTCCTGTTGTATCGGAACAAGTAGTCACTTACGACTTTGAACAGGGCGAATTGATTGATTTATCTGATAAGTTTTTTAATTGAATTTAATAATCTTTTATGGTGAAGGCTTCGGCTGTTGGAAAGGGACATGACAGCGGCCCACCCGGAAAGAATAGCATTTTTTAATTTATGATTGCAACACCAATAAGAGTAAAACCGAAGCCTATCCAATCAGCAGGCTAAAAATAAATTTACGCTAACTATATATTCATTTCCTTTAATAAGAACAAATGAATAGAAAAGATATGAATAATCATCCTCCGGCGTTTTATTTGTAAGCTGATACCACGTGCCTGCAAACCATTTATTTCTTGTGAACGAAGTTTTTAAAATAGAGCTATTTTTAAAAATATGACAACCCGAAAAAATGTTGATAAATTAATAATACCCAATAATTTTTAAAGGATATTACTAACTATTTTCGCCACATTAAAAAACACAAATGAAAAAAATCTACACATTTTTTTTAATCTTCTTTGCTATTATTTTCTCCGCAAATTCTCAGGTTGTAATTAATGAAGTGTATGGTGGCGGGGGTAATTCCGGTTCTACTTACAAAAACGATTTTATCGAACTATATAACAATAGCGGCTCTGCAGTGAGTTTGGCAGGATGGTCGGTACAGTATGCCAGCGCTACGGGAAGTACCTGGGCTGTAACCAATCTTTCAGGAAGTATCCCTGCAAATGGTTACTATTTAATTCAGCAAGCTGCCGGCACCGGCGGTACTACCAATCTTCCCACTCCGGATGCTACTGGTACAATAGCGATGTCCGGAACTGCTGCAAAAGTAGCCTTTGTAAATTCTACCATCGCATTAACCGGAGCTTGCCCTTCAGGAGCCATGATAATAGACTTTGTCGGCTTTGGAGTTACAGCTAATTGCTTTGAAGGAAGCGCAGCGCCTGCGCCATCCAATACCACCTCCGTACAACGCACGCCCATTGGAACTGATACCCAAAATAACAGCGTTGATTTTACTGCCGGTTCCCCAAGTCCAAATAATAGTGGAGGGGTAGATGTTTTAGCCCCAACTATTATTACTTTGTCGCCTGCTAATTCAGCAACCAATATAGCCACCTCCTTTACCGCGAATATTACTTTCAGCGAATCCGTTGTAAAAGGTAGTTCAGGAAGCATTATTATAAAAAAGACTGCTGATAACGCTGTTGTTCAAATAATTGATATTTCAAGTGCATCCGTTACCATTTCGGGGGCCAATGTATTTTTTCCTGTAAATTCCCTTGCTTTTAGCGCTTCCTATTATGTAGAAGTAAGTAGCGGGGCTTTTACGGATATCGCCCTTAATAATTTTGCGGGAATTACCGGCAACAGCACCTGGTCGTTTACCACCGCCGCCACCGCACCCTCAGGCACAACAGGTACTACCTATAACTTTAATACGTGTTCCTCATCACTTCCGGATGGCTTTACTACCTACAGTGTAGCAGGTGCGGAGGCCTGGGGTTGCACTACGTTTGGACGGGACCCCGCAAATCCGGCCGGAACTACTGCATTTGAAAGTGCAATACAAATAAACGGGTTTAGCGGGGGCACCAATGTATTAAATACGGATTGGTTTATATCACCTTCTTTTAACCTTACTGCTACCACCTACCCATTACTTTCGTTCTGGGGCCGCACAGCCTTTAATGGCGCACCATTACAATTAAAAGTATCAACAGATTATCCGGGCACAGGCAATCCTACTGCTTATACCTGGACTGATTTGAATGGAAGGTTTCCTTTGCAGGCCAGTAATATCTGGACGCAAAGCCAAAATATTAATCTGACTGCCTATAAATCCGCAGCTACTTATTTTGCTTTTGTTTATCAATCTACCCCTGATGATGGGGCAAGATGGACGCTGGATGATATTCTTATCGACAATTCTTCTACTCCCCCACCGGCATCTTTAAATACAAGTACTACCGATATTCAGTTTGGTTATGTTCCTGTATCAACCGCTTCCGTTAAAAACTTCACCTTTACAGGAAATGATCTTACCGGGAATGTAACATTAACGGCTACCGGAAATTTTCTTATATCTAAAACAACCTCCGGCTTTACACCTTCCATTGCTTATACCCAGGTGGAAGCGAACAATATTCCACAAACGGTGCATGTTCAATTTATACCAACACAAAACAGCCTGAATTATACAGGAAACATAACAGTAAACACTACAGGTGTGCCGAATGTACTGGTAAACTTAACCGGCAATAGCATTGATGCCGCTCTTACGCTTGAAGTAGTGAACTGGAATATAGAATGGTTTGGCAGCTCAGACCCTGCATTTGGCCCATCTGATAAAATACAGCAGGAAGCGAATATTAAAACGATCACACAAAATATTGGCGCAGACCTTTTCGCTTTTGTAGAAGTGGTAAGCGAAACAAGATTGCAAAATGTAGTAGCCAACCTTAACAGCGTATATGGCGCCGGGGCATACAGTTATGTAATTTGTGATTTTGGATCGCATACCAACCCTTTTGCAAGCGGCGCCGGCCCTTTGTCCGCAGCGCAAAAAGAAGCGTTTGTTTATAAAACTTCCGTCATCAACCCTATAGGAACACCTGGCGCATTAATTGCAAATGGAGTTAATACCGCCGCTGATCTTACCAATCCCGCTTATAATTATTTCTCAAGCGGCCGCTATCCTTACATGATGAACGCCAATGTAACTTTAGGCGGCGTTACCAAACAGGTACGCTTTGTTTTAATACATGCAAAAGCAAACACTTCGCCAACTACAACATCCTACAACCGTAGAAAATCAGGAGCTGATACTTTGAACTATACTTTGAACAATTTATATCCAAACGATAATATTGTATTGCTGGGAGATTTTAATGATGACCTTGATCAAAGTATTACTGCCGGACAAACAGTTTCCTCCTACTCAACTTTTAATGCGGACGCCGCTAATTTTTCTTCCCCTACACTGGCTTTAAGCCTTGCAGGTAAAAAGTCAACGGTGAAATATAATGATATGATAGACCATGTGGAATTATCCAATGAAATGCAGTCGTATTACATGAGCAGTTCCGCAAGTGTTTTAACGGATGTTACTTCATTGGTAACTAATTACGGTACTACCACTACCGACCACTACCCTATTTTTACCCGTTATGCATTTGATCCTGTTATTTTACCTGTAACACTTGTATCATTTACTGTTATCAAACAAAATAAGGCAGCCATACTTAACTGGTCAACATCACAGGAACTTAACAGCAAAACATTTGTTGCTGAAAGAAGTGTTGACAATAGAAACTGGATAACCGTGGGAAGTGTAAATGCCGCAGGAAACAGTACGGGCAGCAAGTCCTATTCGCTTACAGATTACTCTCCTGCCAATGGAATTAATTATTACAGGTTGAAGCAAATTGATGCGGATGAAAAAATTCAATATTCATTGGTACGAAAAGTTTCATTTGATAAAAACGCATTTATCACGGTATCGCCAAACCCCGCAAATAGTTTTGTAAAAATTAATTGGGTAAAAAATAATGCGGCTATTGTAACTGTTGATGTGATTGATTTTACAGGAAAAGTAATTCATAAGGAATCCACTCAGGCATCTTTTTTACAAATGAACCTAAGTAAATTTTCAAAAGGCACTTATTTCATCAAAGTAATAAACGGAAAAGAAATCAGTACCCAAAAGCTGGTGATTCAATAAATATATACCTATTTTCAAAAGAGGCTGTCTTGCAAAAGGCAGGCTCTTTTTAATGCGCCATACCTAATCCTTACGCCAAGGGTGTGCTTCCTTATTCAGAATTACTTGCCACGCCCCTGAAAATAAAAGGTACCAAACCTACCAGCCGGCGAAAAAAAACGCAAATTGAAACCGCCCCTTTTATTGAAATGTACAGGGTTGCCAACACAGGCGGTCTGATGCTTTTTACAAATAACGTGGGTAAAGTTCCCCAATGGTATGCGGTACAAGAGTACTCAAATAAGCCGGGGCTGATGTTTCGCTCATTACAACCTGAGTAAAAATTAGAGGTCATTTATTTTCAAATGGCGAACTGTTTTCTAAAGGGAGGCATAATTTGAAGACCCTGTTTTGCCCCCGGCCCCTAAAGGGGAGGTCTTCTGCCAGTTCATTACCTACGCCTGATGAATTGCCCGGTATAACGCAATTAAAGTTCCCCAATGGTATTCAGTATAAGAGGGCGATTCAACGATGCTCCACATAGCTTCTTAGCCCGGACAAAAAAAAATATGGTTGTATAGAAGTGCGATCCCGATAAAAAATCGGGAGAGCCTGCCACTGAAGCTTAATAGTAATGTAAAAGTCCGGTAAATAAAAACCCTGACATTTATTTGACTAATGCTAAAAATAATACTGGCCGTAGAACTCCCCTTCAGAGGTTGGGGGCAAACTTTCCGATAGCCAGCGGGGTTAAGGGTTTACTTTATCACCACATCATTTATCACCTTATCACCCAACGCCTCATTTACCCTTTCGATGATCTTCTCTTTTTGATAAAGCAATTCATTTTTCAACGGAGCA
>JANOTW010000373.1:0-8852 GCA_031416575.1 Ferruginibacter sp. | reverse complement strand
TGGACTTTTTTACCGGCACATTATCCATAGGTTTCGCCTATGGTTATTCATATTCAAGCCCTTCGGGCTTGGTTGGTTTTTTTTGTTTTTTGCTACAGGAATTAAATTTGTGGTTACTTGTCGCCAGGCGATATTTTTTTGCATCATGCCATTATGATACTGCTTACCCCGAAGGGGTTAAATTTGAATAGCCACCGGTGCAACCGGTGGCAGGCATAGTGGCTACCACATCACAATAAATATTTTTCATCAAATTCAATTTCATGTTCAATCAGTAATCGTTTAAATTCGTCGTAATATGTTTCTGTTTTGTGATGTTCCCTTTGGTTCTTTATATAATTTATCAAATTGTTTTTCGCTTTTATAGTATAGGTAAATGCCCCATAGCCAACCTGCCAATCTGTAAAATCAGGGAAATTCCCGGTTTCTTTCATCCACAAGTTACTGGCTACTTTAATGTCTTTTATATAATCCGCCAACGCCACTGATGGATGAAGATCAGAGAGAATATGAATATGGTCTTCCACTCCGTCTATCCGGTACAATTTGCATTTATTATTTTTGATGATACCCCAGATGTATTGATAAAGTTCCTGACAGTGGGCATCTGGAATAGTTGGATTCCGGTGTTTTGTTCCAAATATAATTTGATACATAATCTGTTTATAGGCGCTCATGTATTTTGTTTTTTATGTTTGATGAATGTATAGTCTCACATTTCCATTCCATCCATAGGTTTCACCTATGGTTATTCATATTCAAGCCCTTCGGGCTTGGTTGGTTTTTGCTACAGGAATTGAATTTGTGTTTACTTCTCAGCCAAAGATATTTTTTTGCTTTCCCTGATTGGAACACATTACCCCGAAGGGGTGAAATTTGAGTAACCACTGGTGTAACCAGTGGTTTTTACCTGCTCAATATCACCTGCTGATTTCAGAACACTTCCCAATGTTTGTTGAAATGCTTTCGCATTTACTTCCCTGTAACCTAAAGCCATTAGCGCTTCCGCCCAATCTATGGTTTCAGAAACGCCGGGCGTTTTTGCTAATTTCAATTGCCTGAATTTATGTACATAAGTTACCACCTGTTTTAAAAGCTGCTCTTCTATACCTGGTAATTTTTTTTGTACGATGGCCATTTCCTTTTCTAATTCCGGGTAATCTATCCATTGGTAAAGGCAACGTCTTTTTAGGGCATCACTCAATTCACGGGTACGGTTTGAAGTTAGTATGACATAAGGTTTATGTATTGCTTTTATAGTGCCTATTTCGGGAATGCTGATTTGAAAAGAGGATAACAGTTCCAGTAAAAACGCTTCGAACTCTTCATCAGAACGGTCTATTTCATCAATCAATAATACAGGAGACTTTTCGGCAGCGGAGATTGATTGGAGCAATGGCCTTTTCAATAAATAAGCGGAACCAAAAATATGTTTTTCTTTTTCTTCAATGGATAGGTTGCCTGTTTCCTGCAATTTAATTCCCAGCAATTGTTTCTGATAATTCCATTCATACACGGCTGTATTAATGTCCAAACCTTCATAGCATTGCAGGCGGATCAGTTCCGTATTGAGCAGTTCTGCCAGCACCAATGCCAGTTCGGTTTTACCAATTCCCGGGGGGCCTTCTAATAAAAGTGGTTTGTTAAGTTTCAATAAAAGAAAAATGGCTGTTGCCAATTCTTCACCGGCAAGGTAGTTGTGCTTTTCCAGGGCTTGAATGATCGTATTTGAATCTGTAATTGAATGTAACACGGGCTATGATTTATTTCCTCCAAAAATCCCTTTTACCATGGTTCCAACCATTGACCCGGCGCTTAGTGTATTGTCAAATGCTTTGCCATCCAGTTGTGATTTGAAGTTAGCGGTAAACTGGTCGAACACACTATTGGAAACATCATTTATCAGCCTTGCCCCAAACTGCGCCATCATACCTGTAACACTAATTTCCATTGATACATTAACTTCAGTAGTACCGGCATCTTTTTCCTGTAGTACAGCATTCATTTGCATTTCAGCATTTCCCTTGCCTTTCTCATCAACACCGATACCTTTTAAAGACATTTTCCTTGTGGCAATATCTCTTTCAGTGAAGGTGATCAGGCCATCGTATCCTGCTTTTACTGGCCCGAATTTTAATTGCACTTTTCCTTTATAATTGTTTTCATCCACCTTTTCTGTAAGTGTTGCGCCGGGCACGCAGTTGACAACTTTAGCCGGGTCTGTAAGATTATTCCAAACGGCATCAATTGTGTGGGGCACAATGAAAGTTTTATTAATATTGGTGGTCATTGTAAAAAAAAATTAAAATGTCTGATGTGATGATGTCTGATGTCTGATTTGTTTCAAATTGTTAGTTCATTTTTTTTGTTCAAGCGATTAAAAGCAAAAGTATGTACATTTAAGCCCATTCATGTTTTTCTACTTATAACGTGGGGAAAGTTCCACAATGGTATGCCGTATAAGGGAGTTCCGATGCAGCACACAAACCTAACTCGGGATAAGGATGACACAACGATGATGCCATGAAAAACAAATGCCTGTAACCAAAATAAAATCAGATATCAGATGTTAGAATAAGCCATGTTTTAACCACTTCATTAAAAATAAATTAAAGTGAGTAGCAAGTTGAAAAAAATCAGACATCTAAAAATCAGACATCAGACATTAAAATCAGACATCTTTATACCACTCCCTTTTCTTTAAGCGCCTGCCATACTTTAAATGGTGTGACAGGGATTTCCATGTGCGTAATTCCATAAGGCGACAATGCATCTACTATCGCATTCACTATGGCAGGGGGCGCTCCTACGGTGGCGGATTCGCCTACTCCTTTTGCGCCAAAAGGATGGTGTGGGCAGGGAGTAACTGTATGCCCTGTTTCCCACTTGGGCGATTCCACTGCAGTTGGTACCAGATAGTCCATAAAAGTTCCGTTTAATATGTTCCCGGCATCATCGTAAATAAGCGATTCGTACAATGCCGGCGCCAGCCCCTGTGTTAATCCCCCATGTACCTGGCCCTGAACGATCATTGGATTGATGATATTGCCACAATCATCAATGGCCACAAAACGGCGGATATCTATGGCGCCGGTCTCTTTGTCAATTTCCACCACGCAGATATATGCGCCTGATGGGAAAGTAAGATTTGGCGGGTCGTAATAATGGGTTGCTTCAAAGCCGGCTTCCATGCCCTGCGGATAATTGGTATAGGCGGCAAATACAATTTCCTGGATGGTCTTTACTTTTTCAGGCGCTCCTTTTACAAAAAATTTGCCGGGTTCCCATTCCAGGTCTTCTTCGCTTACTTCCAAAAGATAAGCCGCGATTTTGCGGGCCTTATCACGAAGCTTACGGGCTGCCATAGCCGCAGCGGCGCCGGCAGTAGGCGTACTCCTGCTGGCATAAGTTCCTAACCCATAAGGTGCCGTGTCTGTATCCCCTTCTTCAACCTGGATATTTTCGGCAGGTATCCCCAATTCTTCAGCAATGATCTGGGCATAAGTTGTTTCGTGCCCCTGGCCTTGCGACTTTGTTCCAAAGCGTGCAATTGCTTTACCAGTTGGGTGTACCCGTATCTCGGCGCTATCAAACATTTTAATTCCTAAAATATCAAAATCTTTGGAAGGTCCTGCACCTACCACTTCCGTAAAGGTTGAAATGCCAATGCCCATCAGTTTCCCTTCTTTACGCTTTTCCACCTGCTCTTTCCTTAGCTCATTGTACCCAACGGCATCCATTGCTTTTTGCAAGCCTGCACGATAATCTCCACTATCGTATATCCAGCCTGTAGGAGAATGCCAGGGGAAGTCTTCTTTTTTGATAAAATTCTGCATTCTCAATTCTGCCGGGTCCATACCTATTTCAAAAGCAAAGAGATCGGTGATACGCTCAATGGCATGCACCGCTTCAGTAACCCGGAATGAGCAGCGGTATGCAACACCTCCGGGGGGCTTGTTGGTGTAAACAGCATCCGCTTCCATATAAGCGGTAGCATAATCGTAAGAGCCTGTGCAGATGGAAAACAATCCGGTAGGGAATTTGGAAGGATTGGCGCTGGCATCCGTATAGCCATGATCTGCCAATACTTTAAAGCGGGTAGCCAATATTTTACCTTCTTTTGTACCAGCCATTTCCGCTGTAATGTGATAATCACGGGCAAAGGAATCCGCCTGAAGGTTTTCACTTCTGTCTTCGATCCATTTTACGGGCTTACCTACCAGGAATGAAACGGCGATAGCAATTACATAACCGGGATAAACGGGTACTTTTCCTCCAAACCCACCTCCAATATCCGGGGAAACAACCCGGATCTTTTCTTCTGTAAGCCCAACATGCCCGGCCACCAGCGCTATTACCGTGCGGATGGCATGCGGTGCCTGCGTAGTCATATACATGGTGAGGTGATTGTCAACTTTACGATAATCCGCTACACAACCACAGGTTTCAATAGAGGCAACATGGATACGTGGTATATGCATTTGTTGTTTTACAACCACCGGGGCATCGGCAAAAACCTGGTCGGTGGTTTCTTTATTTCCGGCTTCCCAATGCCAGATGTGATTATCCTTTTTGCCGGGTTTATCCGGACGAAGTATGGGGGCATCCGCATCCATTGACTTGTATGGGTCCATCACCGGTTTCATTACTTCATATTCAACCCTTACCGCTTCCCGTCCATCACGTGCGGCATAGCGGCTGGTTGCTATCACCGCCGCTACTTCCTGGGCCTGGTACATAACGGTGTCGGTTGGCAGCACCATTTGTGTATCCGACATCAGGGTAGGCATCCAGTGCAGATTGTATTTTTCAAGGTCCCGGCCGGTAACAACTGCCACCACACCCGGCACTTTTAATGCCGCTTCGCTGTCTATTTTTAAAATTTTCGCGTATGCGTAAGGGCTGCGTACAATATCCATATACAACATCCCCGGAAGTTTAATATCATCTATGAAATTTCCCTGCCCCTGTAAAAAACGGCCATCTTCTTTTCTTTTCATGGAATGGCCCATTCCGCTTATTTCTTTTGAAGTTTTGCACTGGCTCATCGTTAATGTATTAATTGGATTAAAAATACCCCGTCCCTAAAAGGAGGGTTAAGGAACAATATTATATTTTGTGTTAGTCAAATTATCAACACTTTTTTTATTGACCCGGCTTTTGAATTACAATTAAGCTTCATTGGCAGGCTCTCCCGATCTTTTATCGGGATCGCACTTCTAAACAACCATACTTTTTTATGTTGTCCCGGCAGAAGTATTTCATGTCATCATCGTTGTGTCACTCACTTGTACCGCATACCATTGTGGATCTTTACCCACGTTGTAATTAGCGAAACATCAGCTGCGGTTTATTTGGGCACTCTTGTACATTTGAATTTATGGCAGCATTTCCCACTTTGTGTTGAGCCTGTTTTGAAACGCCCGGCCAGGCAGGGCCATTCAAATATTAAGCGCATCAGGAAGTCCTAAAATTTTTGTCATACAATCATCCGTTAAAAAATCAAACAAATTGTGGTTCGGTAGATGCAGTTGCTACGCCCCTCATTTTAGCGCTGGCATATTGAATGGCTTTTACTATATTATTGTATCCGGTACACCTGCATAGATTCCCTGAAATGCCCCACCTGATCTCCTCTTCGTTTGGATTGGGATTGTTGGCCAATAATTCCGTGGCACGCATGATCATACCCGGCGTACAGAAGCCACAATGAAGCCCGTGATTTTCTTTAAACCCTTCCTGCAGCGGATTTAGAGCGCCATTGATTGCAACACTTTCAATGGTGGTGATAGATTTTCCATTGGCCTGAACTGCCAGGATGGTACAGGATTTTACCGATTTATCATCCATTAAAATAGTACAGGCACCACAATTGCTGGTATCACAACCGATATGCGTACCAGTCAGATCCAGTACCTCACGGATCAGATGAACCAACAACAGCCGGGGTTCTACATCCACTGTATGAACTTCGCCATTTACTGTCAGGGATATTTTTTTAGTCATTGTATTTAGTTTTGTAAATGATTAAAACGGGTAATTATGCGGTTGATCTTTCGGCGGCTTTCAGTATCATTCTTTTTACAAGTACCGCCACCATTGCACGCTTATATTCTTCACTGCCACGCAGATCGGATGATGGGCTGCAATCTTCAGCCGCACATTTGGCGGCTTCCGTAATGGTTTCATCAGTTAAAATCTTGCCCAATAATGCGGCTTCTGAACGGGCTGCCCGGAGCGGCACCGGATTAACATTGGTAAGCCCAATGCCAACAGACCGGCAGATACCATCCGCATCTAAAGTAAGCTGAACGGCAACACCTGCTGTAGCATAATCACCTACTTTACGTTCCAGTTTGTGATAGGCGCTGCCAGTGCCAGGCGGCGGAACGGGAATTTTGATTTCAGTTAATATTTCATTGGGTTGAATGGCCGTCATATAAAACCCATGGAAAAACTCATCAATGGGAACAGTTCGGATGCCCGCTGAACCAGTTATAACAATGGTAGCATTTAGCGCAAGCATTACGGCGGGCTGGTCGTTGGCTGCATCACCATGGGCAAGGTTCCCTCCTAAGGTCGCCCTGTTTCTTACCTGGGGGTCGGCAATCAGTTTAGTGACATCTCCAAAAATCGGGAAGTGCTTTTTCAGCAGATCGGAATGTTCCACCTCAGCTTCCCGGACAAGGGAACCGATTTTAATAATTCCTGCTTCCTCTTTTATGTAGGATAAACCGGGAATATTGTTGATGTCAATCAGATATTCCGGCGAAGCGAAGCGCAACTTCATCATCGGAATCAAGCTATGCCCGCCGGAAAGGATCTTAGCTTCATCCCCGTATTTTTCAAGAAGGCCTAAGGCGTCCTGTAAAGTTTCGGGGGCTTCGTAATCAAAACTGGAAGGAATCATACATTTAAAAATTTGAAAGGATGATAATAAATAAATTGACCTGTTATATCATTTTCAAGAGTGGATTAAATATCAAAAATGCACCTTAAAATTTGATCTGAAAGCCTAACCCACGATGATTGTCCGCCCATGTTTTATCCTTTCAAAAAGCCTTCTAAATAAACCGCTGTAAATAATGGTAGCAATCACTAAAACCGTGGCACCCCAATAATAATAAATCATAGCATTGTAAGTAAAAATGCCAACAGCAACCAGCGCCAAACCAAAGAGGGCGACAAATAAAGCAATGCTGTTTGGATTGGACCTGTAGGTGAATAAAATACAACTTATAATGAGGGTTGCCATGCTTAAAGCCAACCAGGCTCCCCAACCAGTTTGATGCGTGGTGTTTGTAATAAGAGAAGTACTGCTGCAGAGTGTGATGGCACCGGACCAGGCTACTAAACAAAAGGGGCATTTAGGAAGAAGCAAAATTATTATACCCAATACAGATGAATATCGTTTACCAAAAGTTGCAATACTTTTTTTAACCGTTTTTTCTGTAATTAAATGGCAATAATCGTTTTGTTTCAAACACTTATTCATAAACACAACTTTTGTATGGTGTTCAGCAAATATCATCTGGCGATGGTAGTATCCTAATTAAAATTCACTGGGTGCATTTCAATTTTCCGGTCCACTTATCAAGGCCGTGGCCGGTGGAACACCGGCCACGGGAAATTTGAATTGCACCCAATTCACTATCTGCTTTATCTGTTTCATTAGAAAAAACTTCCTAATTTTCCAGTTAGTAATATTAATTAAATTTATCAATAAAAAACAAATTTATTTCTTATTTGTTTTAGGTGATTTCAGATTTTTTGAAATGGAAACAATTTCAGTTTTTACAAAAATAAATTTACTAAACCTTAATTCCGCTTCCCGCTAAGTTATGATAAACGGCCAGTGGTGACCATTATTTTTTGTTCGTTGATTTTAATGAAATGAAGGGAAATTGTTATAACTAACTGACAAAAGATATAGCCTGCTATTTGTGCATTAATACATTTAACCGGGGATCATTATAATCCTCCACAAAGCAAATAATATTGGAGTATTCATTAAATTCCTCCCTGGTGTGCATGGTGGTTAATACTACGGATCGCATACCTGCACTGGCGGCGGCTTCCACGCCCTTTGGCGCATCTTCAAACACAATACAACCATCCGGTTTTTTACCCAGCAGTTCAGCACATTTCAGATAAGTTTCAGGATGGGGTTTGCTGAATGGTACATCATCAGCGCTAACAATGGAATTGAAATAAGAACGGATATTTAATCCATCCAATACAAAATCAATATTGAACATAATCGCCGCGGAACCAATGGCCATTTTAATGTCGTGCCCTTTAGCCGAACTTAGAAAACCAGGCAGCCCTTTTATCAGCGACAGTTCAGGCTGATATGCATTTTGATAGGCCGTTTCCTTTTCTATTGACATTATTTTTTTTTCTTCGGCAGAAAACCTGCCGGGAAATATACGTTCCAGCAGTTCCTCATTTTTACCATAACATTCCTCCTTCATTTGCCCCATGCTGATATTTGCGCCGAGTGTATTCAATATGTCATGCCATGCTTTTATGTGATACCTCATATCATCTATCATGGTGCCGTTTAAGTCGAATAAAAAGGCGGTTGGTTTTTGCATTTTTTTCAATTCATGAAATCAATCCGGAATGTTTTTAAATGTAAATGATGAATGGCCTCCCAATGAAACCATTCATCATTCGTTACTCATCTCTCATTATTCATCACTCATTCCTAAATAAACCGGTTAACAATATTCTCAAAATATTCCTGTTTACCGCTGATGGTTGCCGGCTCGCCATTTTCTATCGCATAAGCACGAAGGTCTTCCAACGTCAATTTGCCTTCTTCAAATGCTTTGCCTTTACCCGTATCA
>JANOTW010000372.1:0-7609 GCA_031416575.1 Ferruginibacter sp. | reverse complement strand
CATTATTGTATAAAAGTATTGTTTCATAAAGTATAAAAATGTAATATTGATTGATTCCCTTTCAATTTATACTTTTAAATTAAAAAAACATAAAAATGAAAAAAATTATTTTTGTAGTCGTTATAGCGTTTATATCCTGTTCCCCAAAGATAATTCCGTTAAAGGGCGGCTATCCAACATTACCTATTGAAATTACTAGCGAAAAAAGTTTTGAACAAGTGTGGGATAAATTAATAGATGTGTTTGCGCAACAAGGGTTGTCTATAAAAATAATTGATAAAAGTAGCGGACTTATTGTGTCTGACCGTTCCCTTTTGCATGTTACTATTGAGAAAAAAGATGGCAGTCTGCTGGATTCGACCGCATTTATAGCAGTACCTAAGCAAATTAATCAAGGAACTGGCAAACCTGAGCCTATAAGCGGAATGTTTGTCAATCCCTATACAAAAAAATTACAGCCAAGTTCAATCGTTGGGGAATGGAATGTACGTGTAAAGAAAATTGAAAACGGCTGTTTGATAAATGTAAATATTGTCAATGTAAAACTGGATCAACCAATTG
This sequence comes from Ferruginibacter sp., assembly GCA_031416575.1. Lineage (GTDB taxonomy): Bacteria > Bacteroidota > Bacteroidia > Chitinophagales > Chitinophagaceae > Ferruginibacter. Next base: position 7,048 of record JANOTW010000372.1, on the reverse strand, counting down.
ATACCAAAAAGTCTATTCCTTACATTGCTTATAAAAGTACAGGGGTGTTTGAAAAAGCATTAGCAAACCAAATAAAATAAGAATAAAAAGAAAATTGCCTTAAAATTCAAAGCTGAAATAAAACTTATTTTTTAGCCTCTTGCAACTTCCATGCAAGCGTGCTTTATAAATATTTTTGATGAAGTAATAAAATGTAATATTGACAAACGTTTTCTTTAATACTTAGTAAAATCAATGTTATGAAAGAAACATCTTCGATAGTTTTTGTCCTGATAATTTTTGTTATTTTATCTACAAGTTGTAAGAAAGAAAAAGTTACCTGCTACCATTGCACCTTTGGGGCTATTAACGGTGCTACACCACCACCTCAGGATTATTGCGGAGATGATGGTGGAACAAGGCAATTTAAAGATGCGCAGGGAAATGATTTATCGGTAATTTGTAGACCGAAATGATATTGCCCTTAGGCCGCTAAAGTCTACAATAAAAAAGCTAATGAATAGTGGTAAAACAGTACCTTTTTACAATTTCTGTTCCCCTATTGTTCCATGTAAACCTTACAACTCAATAGCAGTAAGACTTTAAGGCACTTGTAATGTTCCTTTCGTGGGCACCAAAGATAAAAGACTCCTCAAAAGGAGTCTTTTTGATTTAATGACAAATTGAAAATGCCACCATATCAGCATTGTTTTTCTCTGTGCTGATACTCCATACATATTTTAATAAATCCCTCTCAATAAATAGTGCGGCAATTATTTATCATGTTGCCATGTTTGAAATCCTGTCCAAATGCAACAATAAAAAATTAAGAAGAAACACCTTTTAAAAAAGGGTGTTATTCCTTATGAAAATGACAAAGAAATCACCACCTTGTGGTATAGTTCAAAAAAACAGATTTAAAATTTTTAAAAAGTCCGCCAGTTGGCGGACGTGATATAAAGAATTTAGAGACAGTGGAAAATATAAAAGCCCTAGGAATGTTATCACGTCCGCCGGGGGCGGACTATGAATGTATTTTTTTTTCTGGTTACCGATATTATGTCCGCCGCGGCGGACGGAGGAATTTGATGCGTCGAACATAAAACGCAATTAAAGATCCCAATTGGTATGCGGTACAAGAGGGCGATGCAACGATGCTGCCTATGGCTTCACAGCTTGGACAAAAAAATTTATTCACTTTTTTATCCGTTGCGAAGTATAAAGCAACAGGGCGCCCAAATAAGAATCTGATGTTTCTCTAAATACAACGTGGGTAAAGAACCCCAATGGTATGCGGCAGAAGTCCCGATTCAAGTGTAACATCGGGATGCCCTGATGAAAACCGGGATTAACATAACACAACGATGTTCAATTCATATTTCAATGCCGGGCCAATAAAAAATTACATTTTTACCCGGTATGGTTTAAAACAAAATCGCAGGCAAATCAATATTGTCCATCATTAACAAAATCAGTATGATAAAGAAACCTCCATTCAGAAAGCTTAGGGGATATGCCTTTGACCCATCGCTGTCATTAAAAATTGACACGGCGCTTATCAATGATATCACTTATAAAATACCCTGGGAGGATGAGGATACACTAAAGCCGGGCCCCATTGGAGAATACATTGAAGTAATAGATTATGATCCCACTGTGGGTAAGTTTTATTCTCCTGTTGATCTTAACCATCCATATATTCTTGCGCAGGATGGATTGGACCCTTCCGGAAGTAATCCGCAGTTTCATCAGCAAATGGTTTATGCGGTGGCGATGACTACGATAAAGAATTTTGAGAGTGGATTGGGACGGCCTGTTCTCTGGAGCCCGCATACCATAAAAGAAAACGTGCCGGCAAAACCTGGAAAGAAAAAACTTAATCAGGATAATGCAACGGAAACAACAAAAGTGAAGGATGAATATGTGCCCGCTTTGCGGATATACCCTCATGCACTGCGGGATGCAAATGCTTTTTACAGCCCACAGAAAAAAGCGCTGCTCTTTGGATACTTTGCAGCAAGGCCCGCGGATATTACGCTTCAGATGCCGGATAGCTTAACTTTTACCTGCTTAAGCCACGACATTATTGCGCATGAAACAACCCATGCCATAATGGATGGCCTGCATCGCAAATACACGGAAGATACCAATCCCGATGTACTTGCCTTTCATGAAGCCTTTGCGGACATCGTTGCACTTTTTCAGCATTTCACTTTTCCCGAAGTATTGAAAAATCAGATTGCAGCTACACGTGGCGACCTTGCATCGCAAAACCTGCTGGGAAAACTGGCCCAGGAGTTTGGCATTGCAATCGGCAGCTATGGAGCATTAAGGGATGCAATTGGCACGTATGATAAAAAGAAAAAAATATGGACACCGAAAGAACCTGCCGGTGATGAGTACCGCACCATAATGGAACCGCATGACCGGGGCGCTATCCTGGTATCGGCGGTGTTTGAAGCTTTTTTAACTATTTATAAAAGCAGGGTAGCCGACCTGTTGCGTATTGCTACCGGGGGCACAGGTGTTTTGCAGCAAGGCGAGCTGCATCCCGATCTTGTGAACCGCTTAGCTGCGGAAGCATCCAAAGCATCAAGCCATGTACTAAACATGTGTATCCGTGCATTGGATTATTGCCCGCCGGCAGATATAAATTTCGGGGATTTTTTAAGGGCTGTAATTACTGCTGACACTGACCTGGTAGCTAATGACAGCCGTGACTACAGGCTTGCCTTTATTGATGCGTTCAGAAAAAGAGGCATTTACCCCAGGGGTATTAAACATCTTTCTGTTGAAAGTTTGAACTACCCCGAGCCAGACACAAAAGGCCTGCAATATTTATTTGACATCCTGGTAGAATTTTTACGTGACTACCGCAATGAAATTATTTATAAAAAGAACCGGTATGATATATTTGAAACCAATAGAAAATACATCGCCGGCAATTATGATACTCAACAAAAGATATATGGATTGCACAGGCGCCTGGGCATAACGGCCCTACACAATTCAATTGCTTTTGAAAAACTAACCGGTTTAATGTTCAGCAATAACTGGCTGTCATTAGGAATTCCAACTTCAACCGCGTACAATGGCGAAGGGCCTTCTTTTTCTGTTAATTCACTTCATCTTGCCTCCCGTGTGGGGCCAGGTGGTAATCAAAGGAACCAGATTATTGTTTCACTGGTGCAGCGGGCATTTATCCCTGTTGATAAGGACAAAAAGGATTGGCCAAAAATTACACCTGGCGAAACAGGTAAAAGCTTTGTTGTAAACGGGGGATGTACGCTCATTTTTGATCTGGATACCCTTCGCTTAAAATATGCAATCAGCAAGCCGCTGCTGGATACGGAAGCATTGAACAACAATATCCATCAGCTCAACCGCAGCCGTTGCCTGGCATTGCATCAGCACCAGTTTGGGGCATTGGCTGATCAAAGCCAGTTTCAGGCATATTTTGGCATGGGTAAGCAGAACGCTTTTAATGAACCTTTCAATTTTTTACACACTCTTTAAATAACCGATATGGCAAAGGCAACAAATACTACAGGTAAAATATCTAAAATCAATGTAAGGATGTACCGTGCAGGAACCGGCGATTTTTTTATAATGCAGTTTAAAAAAGGAAACACCACAAGCTTCAATATGATGATTGACTGCGGCTGCATTAAAGGTGGTAAAGAACAGTTTAAACCAATGGTGCAAGACCTTATTGCACATACCAACGGAGTGATTGACCTGTTGGTGGTAACTCATCAGCATGCCGATCATATCAATGGTTTCGAAAAATCGGCGGATTTGTTCAACCAGATTAATTTTAAAAAAGTTTGGTTTGCATGGACGGAGGATGAAGATGATCCAATCGCCAATGATTACAGGGCTAATCACAGTGAATTGGGTATGGCGCTTAATACCGCTGTTACCAAACTAAATGGATTAGTAAAAGATAAATACTATGAATCGCTTTTTGCAAACGAAGTAGCAGGGGATTTGATGCTTAAAGGCAAACAGCACTTTATCGAATCCTTATCCGGTTTAAATGCACTCAATCCAATAAATAAGTTAGGAGTGGGAGTACCCCTGCCTACAATGGCAGAGCTGTTTAAAGGGTATAACGTAATAAAAGCAGCTACTGAAGTTGAGTTTTTAGAACCAGGTGATGTAAGAAGCGGGCTTGCTGGTGCAATGGGTATGCGGTTTTATGTGTTAGGCCCTCCACGTGACAGTACATTCCTGAACAGGACTGAAAAAGCCGGAGAAAATTTTGAGAAGAGAGAAGAAAAAAGCCAGATTGATTTTGCTTTTTTATCAGCAATTGGCGCCACCGTTTCAAATAGCGGCAACAGCAAATTGCCCTTTGATGCTGAATTTGAATTGCATGATGAAAACGACAAATTCATAAAAGATTATAACGAAGGTGGCGACTGGCGAAAGATAGACTATGACTGGTTATATAGTGCAGGAAACCTTGCCTTGCGGTACGAAAGAAGCATCAACAACACGAGCCTTGCACTTGCTATTCAATTTGAAGACAGCGAACGGGTATTACTTTTTCCCGCAGATGCCGAATTTGGCAATTGGGAAAGCTGGCATGAAAATTTGGAATGGCCGGTAAAAATAAACGGGCAAATAGTCAATAAAAATGCGGAATATTTTTTAAATAAAACAGTGTTCTATAAAGTTGGGCATCACCTTAGCCAGAATGGAACTGCCAAAGGGAAAGGGATTGATATGATGACCAGCACCGATCTGGCAGCGATGGCTACACTGGATTTTAAAAAGATCAATGACGGCTGGTTGAATACAATGCCTAATGACCTGCTTGGTGCGGAACTTATACGCAAAACCAAAGGCAAACTCTTTTTTGTTGGCGACCGTAAAAAGATTTTACCAACTATCAAAACTCCCAGGGTAAGCGTAAAGAAAACACATGAAACAGCCTTGAACAATGCCAACAAACCTTTTGATGGGAAGGATTTTATAGAATATGTGGTAATGGGCTGATGTGCTAATTTGCTGATATGCAAATGTGGAATGGCGTAATGGATAATTTTTTAAATGCAAAATCGCTTATACTGACCGGGCATTTTAATATTTTCATTGTGTTGGGGTTTTTACTGAATTGATTGCAAATTATAAAACAATTATCTGTAAAACACCATCTAAATGCTTTTAATATTTTGCTCCTGCTTCTTCTGATTTCAGAACAATAAGTTTTACCCATCAATATGATGAATCATTAAAATTACCGGTTCTTTTTTCTTTAATGATGAGAGCGAAATTCCATGAGTACTTTTTAAATCATATATACTGCGCAAGGGGTAAAACAGTGAATTTAATTTGTCTGATAATCTTAAAAATCAATGGTATTTTAATTTATAACACAAATAAAGATCCCCAATGGTATTCAGTACAAGAGTACCCAAATAAGCCGCGGCTGATGTTTCGCTAATTACAACCTGAGTAAAAATTACAGGTCATTTATTTTCAAATGGCGAACTGTTTTTTGAAATGTGCCGTTATTCGAAGACCCTGTTTTGCCCCCGTCCCTCCCGATGAACCGGGACAGGCTTTCCCGAAAAATGCCGAAAGGTCGGCACAGGTCGGGATGTTCCAAAGGGGGAGGTCTTCTGCCAGTTCATCAACTGGGCCTGATGAACCGCCCGGTATAACGCAATTAAAGTTCCCCAATGGTATTCAGTACACGAGTGCGACGCAACGATGATCCCATGAAATACTTCTGCCCGGACAACAAAAAAAACATGGTTGTATAGAAGGGTGTCCCGATACGCATTCGCTATCGGGATTATCAATGCAACCATGATGCTCATTGCTTCACTGTCTGGACAAAAATTTTTCATAACGTTTTTATCCCTCAAGCAGTATAACTTTTTCCTTACAGTATTCCCAATACTTTCCTCTTCAAGCTATGAAACCGGTAACCGGCAGTAATGGAAAAATCGGTGTTTACCTGATGCAGGTTTTTAATAAACAGGTTGGCCTGTAAATTATCCCACGAGGCATTAAAGTATAAATAATAATCAGGGCCATTGTATCCTCCATTTAGCCAGCCCTGTATATCTGTAACAGCCTGCAGCTTTTTTTCGGAAGTGTTTATTTCCCTTAAACCACCACCACCAATCAAAACTGCGGGAGCAATGCTCCATTTGCCTTTTCGAAAAGAAAAATTATAAGTATAGCCGATTCTTGCAATTACTGAAACCCATTGAGGATTTGCAGACAAAAGATTAAACGTTGCCGAATCACTGATTAAATTCCGGGATGGGTTTTGCCAGTTCACCTTTTGCCATAATGGAGTTGCCATCATAAAAACAGCGCCTGCACTTTTTGTTTGGTGTTCTGAAAAATAATTTGCCGCACTGAAAGAAAAACGTTTTGCACCGGGGAAATAAAAAATATCCATACCGGCATTTCTAAACTGAATATTTCGGAAAGGCTTGAAATTTCTTCGCCGCCCCTTTTCCGGTATAAGCAAACCGTTGTACGAATCATAAAAAGGATGAAACCTCATTTGTCTTCCTCCAAACCTGAACCCCAATGATGTATATTGCAACTTTACATTTCTGTCTAATTGGGTGCCTGGCATAGCAAATGAATATTCTAATGAAAGCCATTTATAATTCAGGTAAGTTCCTGCATAACCGCTGCTGTTGGCAACAAGCCGATAATCAGTTTTCCTTTCCCCCGGGGTTGTAAAATTAAACCGTGTGCTGTACATACCTGGATAAAATTCAATTACATTAGGCTTATCAAATGTGCGGATGTAATTGGTATCAACTGAACCCGTTTGTGCTGATAACATCGTGCTGAACAGAAAATGAACCGTGATAAGCGGGGTGATATAAATTAGTTGAAGGGTCATTTAAAATACTTCATCATTGTTTTAGCTACTTCACCTGTATTGCCTTCAAAATGATGCCCGCCGGGTAAATTTTCATTTCCGTAATTTTTCAGCTTTATATCTTTTACCGGAAAATCACCTTCATCGCTTCCGAAAATAGTGGTTGTTTTTAGCGTATTCATTTTATTTATTTCAGCCACTACATCC
>JANOTW010000371.1:0-6976 GCA_031416575.1 Ferruginibacter sp. | reverse complement strand
TGCGTTGTTTAATAAAAAAGGTCTGGGTGCGGTAACCATGCCCGGGCTTAATCAACCGGTTGGCAAAACCATCCGTTATCATATTCGTGCCGGCAAACATGATGTTACCCAATATGACTGGCAACAATTCCTCAACTTTGCGGATGAAAATTGGAAGTAGGAACATCGGGTGCATTGAAAATCATTACACTACTTTAATTATTAAAGCGTTTGTATTCATAATATAATTCAAATTTAAAAACTACGTTTCCCCTGTAGGGGTTAGGGAGCTTTTAATTTATGGGCAGTGCAATTAGTTCTTACTTTACAACAATAATTTGTACTTATTAATACTACGCTTAAATATAAAGTAGTGACAAAATAAATTAAATGAAAGTATTACTTTTTTGTATCGCGATTTTTTGCTGCGCTTCAATGGCTGCCCAGCAAAAGCCCAATATCATTTTAATTTTCGCGGATGATTTGGGTTATGCCGATGTAGGTTGTTATGGCCAGCAAAAAACTGAAACGCCTAATATTGATAAACTGGCGAAAGAGGGATTAAAGTTTACGCAATTTTATTCCGGCTCTACGGTATGTGCACCTGCAAGAAGCAGTTTGTTGAGCGGCCTCCACACCGGGCACACGGCAATCCGTGGCAATAAAGGCACAAAGCCCGAAGGGCAAACGCCTTTACCCGATTCTGCAATTACCATCGCGACAATTTTGCGGCAACACGGCTATTCAACAACAGCCTTTGGCAAATGGGGCCTGGGGTATATCACTACATCCGGTGACCCGAATAAAAAAGGCTTTGATAATTTTTTGGGATACAACTGCCAAACCCTAGCACACAATTATTACCCTGATCATTTGTGGAATAACCATGAGCGCATCAACTTTCCGGAAAATGCCAACAGCAATGCAGTGTATTCCGCCGATTATATTCATGAACATGCCATGCGTTTTTTAAATACAAAACAGGATAAGCCCTTCTTTTTGTATTTGCCCTACACCTTGCCACACGGGGATGTAATTGTGCCGCATGATAGTGTTTACAATTATTATATCAAAAAATTCAATGAACAGCCTTTAAAAGAAAAGCCGGTGAAGAACGGTGATGGGCAACATCGTTTTGAACCATACCCTCATGCCGCATTTGCCGCTATGGTAAGCAGGCTGGATAAATATACCGGGGAAATTATACAGGCAATTACAGACAAAGGCATCGCTGAAAATACATTGGTAATATTTATGAGCGACAACGGGCCGCACAAGGAAAACGGCGGCGACCCGGAATTTTTTAATAACAACGGAATATTCAGGGGCATCAAAAGGGATTTGTACGAAGGTGGCATCCGGGTGCCTTTCATCGCATATTGGAAAGGAAAAATAAAACCCGGTATTACAACTCAGGTGGCGGCATTGTGGGACCTGTACCCCACCATCCAGCAACTGGCAGGCATACCCGTTCCAAAAAACATAGATGGCTTGTCCATTGTTCCAACGCTTTTGCAAAATGGAAATCAGCAACAGCATGAATACCTGTACTGGGAGTTTCATGAAAACAATGGCCGGCAGGCGGTGCGCTGGAAAAATTGGAAAGCGGTTAAGCTGAATGTAAATAAAATGGATGCTTCACCTGTTGAAATATATGACCTGGACAAAGACCCTTCTGAACAAAATAATGTGGCGGCGAAATTCCCACAAGTAGTAAAAAAAATGGAAGGCTTTATTGAACAGGCGCATGTATCCAATAAAGACTGGCCGCTGCTGCCGGGTGAAATGAAATAATGATTTTTGAAAATTTATTGAAAACCCCGAACTCCCTCACTGTCGCAGTTTAAAGTGCATGCGTTCTTATCATTTTGTCCAGGCATCAGTTTCCTGAATAAACATTGTTGCGTTGATAATCCCGATAGCGTATGCGTATCGGGACAGTCTATCCCGATAGAGTAGCGTATCGGGACACTTCTATACAACCACATTTTTTGTCCCGGCTAAGAAGCTATGTGGAGCATCGTTGCATCGCCCTCTTGTACTTAATACCAATGGGCAACTTTAATTACGTTATAATGAGCGGTTCTTTAGGCTTAGTTAATGAAGTGGCAGAAGGCCTCCCCTTTTGGAACATCCCGATTTTTCGGGAAGGGCAATGTCATTTAGTTAAGCGAAATTGTTATTTTGTTCCGCAGGAACAGTATGTGGGTAGCAATCAATTAATGGATATGTTTTTTCGATCCGTTAGCTAACGGTTTGGTATGTGCTTTACTTCAGTTTCAACCAATTTTGGATACCACATAATCCATTTCACATAACGTTCCTTCGGAACGAATAATCCCCCGGAGAGCCTGGCTTTTCGGGGGATTATTTTATCTGATTGTAGTAATATTATTTCTTCAATGCGTATTTTATGCCACCCAATAAATGCTCCAGGAAAGCCGGTTCACTAAACGATTCATTCGTATGCCCCAGCCCTGTATAAAAAGCCCTGCCGCCATCATACGCATGATACCAGGACATTGGATGATTGTCGCCATTTTTACCACCTGTATAAGAAGCCTCATCAATTTTCAATAACACCTTTACATCGGGGTTCATGCTTTTAAAATTGTACCACTCATCTTTTCTTTCCCACACATCGGGCAGGTGTTTGGTGGCTTTATTTTTTTTATCAACTACTATTAATTTAGCTACCTGTTGCGCAGGATGTGAAAGGAAACTGGCGCCAACCATTTTTACATACCAGGGCCAATTGTATTCACAATCGGTTGCTGCATGTATTCCTACAAAACCGCCGCCTTTCCGCATGAAATTTTCCATTGCTTTTTGTTGTTCATCACCCAATACATTCATGGTAGGGCTAAGGAAAATAACCGCTTTGTATTTTGCCAGGTTTTCATCGGTAAACGCCAGTGAATCTTCCGTGGCATCTACTGAAAACTTATTTTCCAAACCCAGCTTTTTAATAGCGGCGATCCCCGCAGGAATGCTTTGGTGCCGATAGCCATTTGTTTTGGAAAAGATCAGCACGGCAGGCTCTTTCTTCTTAAATGTGAAAGACAAACCGGCAACTACCAGTACAAGGAGAAATATCTTTTTGATAAGCTGATTTGAATTCATGGTTCAATTTTTTTTGAAGGTTAAAGGTTGAAGGCGATAGGTTGAAGGTTGAAAATTAGATATTGAAAGTGAAAGGTTGAAGGTGAAAGATTTATGGATAAAGGTGAAAAGTATGTGTTAGTCTTCATACTTCATACTTAATACTTCATACTTGATACTTCATACTTAATTCATTGTGATCAATAATCCGAATAAGCGGTTGCACGAAGGAAAACGATCGTATTTTTTGAAACATTGTTTTGGTACTCCGGCATGGAAGAAAGTTTTTTCCATTCAGGCGCCGCACTAAAACTTTTCCAATGGGCATCCCTGTCCGCCATGTTTTCAAAACTTGTCATATACATCAGGTTAGGCATGCGGCTTCCTGCAATTACGGATGAATAAAAAATGGCGTTGAAATTTAGCTGTTTGAATAAAGCGATCTCCCCGCCTTCATTAAACATGTGAACTTTGTTGATGAATATCTTTTCGGTGGGGCTTTCATAGCTGCGTAATTCATAAACCCTTTCACTTTTGGGGCCGGTAAGTTTTGGAAGTATTAAGAATGGGGCAAGCGGAAAAGCCTGCGCCAGTATGTTCTCCAGCCTGCTGTAAGGAGGGGTTTTATACGCCGCATCAAGATACGGTTTGCCGGTAGCCTGGTAATCATTGTCCTTAACCAGCTTTGCGGTTAATTCAGCAACTTGCTGCAGCGACCGGACGGGGATGATCATGTACAGGCGTTTATCCGTTGCCGTATCATTGGCTATGGGAGTAAATGCACCAACATTTTTTATTTGTTGCCTGCGAAGCGCAGGTAGATAAGCGTCCTGCAGGTATTGCTCAATAATTTTTTGCTGTTCAGCATTTGAAAAGTGGTAAATCGTGATCTGGTAAAATTCACCCGTTTTTTTCGCACGTTGGGCGAGTGATAAAACAGGTACGCTAAAAATAGCCAGGAATAAAATTTTTGCAAGTAAATTGTTCATGTAATTAATTTTTAAGTTGGTGAAGATAATATAATATATTAAGAGATAGGTTTTGAATAGATTTTTAATAAGGTGCAAAATGAATAAATGCCAATTTAATGTACAATTATTTTCAGCAATAAAACCCCTTATAATCGAAAAGTGGCGGTAAGCAATAATACAATAGTCATCACGCACGCTGTTACCAATTAAAGTTCTTTTATTTTTACATTTCGAAACCAAACCTGATCGCCATGATCCTGCAAGGCGATCCTGCCCGTTCTAAATTTCGCGAAATCTTCCATGTTGTTGAATTTACTTCCTGCTACCAACTCTTTCCATGCATCATTCCACAATGTAGTTGTTAGCGCTTCTTCGCCATTCAATAGAAAGCGTAGATTACCATTATTGCAAATGATCTCAGCCTGGTTCCACTCTCCCGGCGGCTTCACTGTTTCCTTGCTGCATGCAACCAGGTCGTAAAGTTCTCCTGCCCGGTGTTTTGTATGCCCGCCGTCTTTGTGGCCTTCGTTATCCAATAGTTGCATTTCAGGGCCGGTCATCCATGGGGCTTTGTATTTGGTGTCTTCCTGTACATGGAACATGATACCGCTGTTACCCTTCACGGATATTTTCCATTCTATTTTTAAATGAAAATTGGAAAATAACAGATCCGTCACAATATCGCCGCCGGTTAGTTTTTCTTCCTCATTATTACCACGGTCATCAAAGTATAAAGTTCCGGCTGCTACCTGCCATGCCTGCCCGATGATGGCTTTATTGTAGCCGTGCCAGCCGGTTGTTGTCTTGCCATCAAATAGTAATTTCCAGCCTTCATCTTTTTCTTGTGTAGAAAGTGAATTCATTTTTATTTGAATGACGTTTTAGCAAGTGCAGGTATTGCAATCGTTACACTTTTTGGTATATTCATTGGTGTTAGTCCATTCTGAAAGCCAGGCGTTTCAATACAACTCTTTTTTTGTTTACCGGTATTTGTATTTCAATTAAGCCCCGAAATAATCGGGATTTCGCAGGTATATTTTTTTGACCAGCATTTTATTTTTGTTCAACATCGTTGTGTCATTGCAAATCCCGAGTGGGGTTTCGTGTGCTGCCTCGGGACTCCCTTGTACCGCATACCATTGTGGATCTTTTATTACGTTTTAATTAGCGTACTATAGCAAAGGCCTCACAGGTTTTTAAAACTTTTGAGGCCTTGCTAACACAACAGCGGTCCATCAGGTTGGCAGGATGTCATTAAATACTTACCTGTGATGGTAAAAAAAATCATAAACCTAATAACGAACGGTTAAATGCCTCATCGCTACCCGTTCCTGCAAAATCATCGAAAGCTTTTTCGGTAACTTTTATAATATGGTTTTTAATAAATGGCGCTCCTTCGGTAGCCCCATCCTCCGAATTTTTTATGGCGCATTCCCATTCCAGTACTGCCCAGCCTTTATAATCGTAAGCAGCGAGTTTGCTGAATATGGATTTAAAATCCACCTGGCCATCGCCCAACGAACGGAAGCGGCCCGCCCGGTTTACCCAGCTTTGGTAGCCGCCATAAACACCCTGCTTGCCGGTAGGATTAAATTCGGCATCTTTTACATGAAAGGCCTTTATGCGTTGATGGTAGTGGTCAATATAGGCCAGGTAATCAAGGCACTGTAGCACGAAATGAGAAGGGTCGTATAACAAACATGCACGTGGATGATTGTTTACTTTTTCGAGAAACATTTCGTAAGAGATGCCATCGTGTAAATCTTCGCCGGGATGAATTTCGTAACATAAGTCCACCCCGCATTCATCAAAAACATTCAATATCGGCAACCACCTGTTGGCTAATTCGGTAAAGCCTGTTTCTACCAAACCTGCGGGGCGTTGAGGCCAGGGATATACTGCCTGCCATAGCAAGGCCCCGCTAAAGGTAGCGTGTGCGTTTAACCCTAAGTGTTGGGAAGCCTTTGCGGCATACAGCAGTTGTTGAACCGCCCATGCCGTCCTTGCTTTTGTATTGCCGTGCAATGCCACCGGGGCAAAGCCATCGAACAGTGCATCATAAGCAGGATTTACCGCAACTAATTGTCCCTGCAGGTGCGAAGAAAGTTCGGTTATTTCCAACCCTGCTTCCTGAACAATGCCTTTGATCTCATCCGCATAGGTTTTGCTTTCAGCGGCTTTCCGCAGGTCAATGAACCGTGCATCCCATGAAGGGATTTGAACACCGGTGAACCCTTTCTCTTTCGCCCATTTACAAATGGCGGGCAACGAATTGAAAGGAGCAGTATCGCCTGCGAATTGCGCTAAAAATATCCCGGGGCCTTTTATTGTTTGCATGGTGTTATAGAATGAGAAATGAGTGATGAGTGATGAGTGATGAGTGATGAGTGATGAGTGATGAGTGATGAGTGATGAGTGATGAGTGATGAGTGATGAATCATAAATGATGAGTGATGAATCATAAATGATGATGTGATAATGTTGAAGATTGGTTGATGATCAATGCCATTTAGTAACCATCTTTTACGTTCCATCTGCCTGTTTAGTCACGCCGGGTTGTGTAATGTTAATCCCGAATTACGGGACTTTCCGCTTTCGGCATCCCGATGTTACACTTGAACCGGGACTTGTACCGCATAAAATCCGATAGCTATTAGCTGTGGATGTATAATTGCGTTATAATTAAATGCAGGATATTTCAGTTCCTGCTATTTTAGTTGAGCATAGATAAGTAAAGGAAGGCACAGGGCCGGTGCCTTGCGCCTGATGGATATAATAGTGATTATTGGGTGATAAAACCAACCACCCAATAAAATAAAGTAACCTTCTTTATTATTTATTTTTTAGCGGGCTTCCTGTATTTTAAAACCCGGCTGTCTTTTATTACACCTTTCCAGTTTAAGCCAAAAGCAAAATCATATTTA
>JANOTW010000370.1:0-5141 GCA_031416575.1 Ferruginibacter sp. | reverse complement strand
GGTGTTCTGAATTTGTTATGCACCCGCAAAGACTTTTCCTATTTTAAAAATAAACGCTTATTTTACCTTTAAAAATTTTATACCCACAAAAATTGATTCAAATGAAATGGAAAATAACAAAGTACTGTATAATGGGCCTGCTAATCACCAGTCATTCTTTTGCACAGCCGCCCGCCCCGCCGGATAAAATTTATGGCCGTTTATTCCAGGATGTGCAACTGCAAAAGATATTTCCGGATGGAAAAACGTTTGTGGATTGTATTCCAAAACGCAACCCCAAAGATATCATGATTGATTATGGCAGGATGAAAGGCCCGAAAAAGGATCTTAAAAAATTTGTAGCCGGCAATTTCGAATTACCAACAGCGCCACCACAGTTCAATTATATACAGCAGGAAAAAGATTTATCCATGCATATAAAAAACCTGTGGAGTGTTTTAGGAAGAGAGGCCGATAAGAAGGTAGAAGCCGGCAGTTCTTTATTGCCTTTGCCTTATCCATACATAGTTCCCGGCGGCAGGTTTAGAGAGATATATTATTGGGACAGTTACTTCACTATGCTGGGATTAAAGGAAAGCGGCGAGACCGGCATGATTGAAAATATGGTGAAAAACTTTGCTTATCTCATCAATAAATACGGGCATATCCCCAATGGGAACCGTAGCTATTATTTAAGCAGGAGCCAACCCCCGTTTTTTAGTATGATGGTTGAATTATTGGCCGGTATAAAAGGTGGTTCCATTTATAAAACATACCTGCCCGCAATGGAAAAAGAATATGCCTATTGGATGGAAGGTGCCGATAAAATAAAGGCAGGCACCGCATTGAAGCATTTGGTAATGCTGGATGATGGCACCCTGTTAAATCGTTATTGCGATGCCAGCAACAGTCCAAGGCAGGAGAGTTATAAAGAAGATCATGATGTAGCGGAAGCAGCGGCAAATGAATTAGCCATGCGTATCAGGGTAACTTCGCCTGAGGCATTAAAAAGAATACTGTCTGATAAAAAAGCTGAGGTAAACTTAAACCTGCGGTCGGGCGCCGAGAGTGGCTGGGATTTCAGCAGCCGCTGGTTTGCAGACGGGAAAACCATCGGAACCATTCAAACAACCGATATCATTCCGGTTGACCTCAATTGTTTGTTATACGCCCTGGAAATGAATATTTCAAAAGCGGCACAATTAAGTGGTGTTAAAAATTTAGCGGCTTCTTATTTGCAAAAAGCGAATAAAAGAAAGGATGCGATCTTAAAATATTGCTGGAACAACGAAACAAAATTCTTTTGTGATTATAACGCGGTAACTAAAAGTAAACTTAATGATATAACGGCGGCGGGTTTGTTCCCATTGTTTGTAAAAATAGCTACACCTGCACAGGCAGGTGATGTAGAGGCTACTGCAAAAAAACAACTTTTAAAAGATGGAGGAATAGTAACAACTACGCAGCATACCGGCCAGCAATGGGATGCTCCCAATGGCTGGGCGCCACTGCAATGGATAAGTATAATAGGGTTAAAAAATTACGAAAAAAATGAATTGGCGAAAGTGATCGCGACAAGGTGGATGTCATTGAATGAGAAAGTATATGCGGCTACCGGTAAAATGATGGAGAAATACAATGTTGAAGAAACCAGCAAGGAAGGAGGTGGTGGCGAGTATCCATCGCAGGATGGTTTTGGCTGGACGAACGGCGTATATCTGGCATTAAAAAAGATATACCCTTCAAATGAAAAATAGAGAGATGGCCCTTTAAATATAGTGCAGGATTATTTTCAAAAACAGGAAGGTTAAGCTTAGGGGTAAATTGTTTTTTCGGGCGTGCCCCGCCAACCGGCGGGCCGGGCTATCCGCTGCAAGTCCGGCACAAAGCCATCACACGAATCCTCACCGGGCTTTCCGCTTCTATCCCTCACGCAACCGTTGCCCCGATAGTTATAGTTATCGGGAAATTTCTTTATGACAATTATTATCAATGGGCAGTTCGCCGGAGCTAAGCCTGTTGCTTTTTTCATGTTGCCTCATTGGTTTTAAAAAAATATTTTAACTTGACACCCATGCGAAAAATGCCGATAGGCCGGGTTAAGTCGGGATGTACTTAAAAGGGGAGGCCTTCTACCAGGTCAAAATTGCGCCCGATGAACCGCCCGGTAAAACGCAATTAAAGATCCCCAATGGTATTCAGTACAAGAGGGCGATGCAACGATGATTCACATTGCTTCACTGCCCGGACAAAAATTTTTCTCAAATTTATTTCCTTTATGTAGCATAATAGAAATTCAAAACTCCGGCAAATAAAAACACTCATAATAATTTGACTAATTGTAATAATAATAGACGGTATCAAACTCCCCTTGAGTTGTTGGGGGCAAAAATTTTTCTCGTTCTTATAACTACCAAACAGCAGCCCTGTCTGCCCTTGGTGATGTTCTAAAATATAATACTTGTTGAATAACTTCCTTTTAGGGGCCAGGCCGCTGTTTTCTTTTACACTACAAACGTTTGCGGCTATCATAGCAATCTGTTTTCATTATATTTGATATAATCTTCAATTAAACGATTGCTATGAGCATATCTAAACCAACCATGAGTTTTTGGCAAATCATCAACATGAACGTTGGTTTTTTTGGTATTCAGTATAGTTTCGGGTTACAACAGAGTGCGGTTAATCCCATTTATGATTTTTTAGGTGCGAAGCCCGATGAAATTCCCTGGCTCAACTTAGCCGGGCCATTGACCGGATTATTAATACAACCCATCATTGGCGCTTTAAGCGATAAAACCTGGCATCCCAGATGGGGCAGGAGAACACCCTATTTTTTTATTGGCGCCATGATTTGCAGCATCGCATTGTTCCTGTTTCCATTCAGCAGCGCCTTATGGATGGCCGCCGGTTTATTATGGATCTTGGATGCGGGCAATAACACGGCAATGGAACCCTACCGGGCTTTTATCGCGGATAAATTAGATGCATCCCAACAACCTACAGGGTTTCAGGCACAAAGCTTTTTTACAGGCTTTGGTCAAACTTTGGCGAATGTTTCTTTATTTATTTTCCCATTGATATTTATTGGCAAAACGGGCAAGCTGCCCACCTGGGTTTTCGCCTCTTTCTTTTTGGGTGCTGTTTGTTCTATCGGTTCTGTTTGGTGGAGCATTAAAACAACCCGTGAAATACCTCCATCGGAAAATGAATTGGCCGCTTTAAAAGAAAAAAATAAAGGAATGCCACCTCCGGTTATTCAGTTTTTTTTATCCATACTTACTACAGTCATGGCATATATCGTAATTGCCCTATTAATAATACCTTCAATTTTTTATAGCGGATTATTTAGAAAAATATTGAATTATGCCGAAAATCATTCTACGCTAAAAATATTATTCGCCCAGAATATAGAAATAATAGACGCCATATTAAGCATGCCCAAGGTAATGTGGCAATTGGCTTTGGTTTATTTGTTTCAATGGTATGCATTGTTTTGTTATTGGCAAAATTCATCAAAAAGCATAGCGTTATCGGTTTGGAATACCACACCGCAACAAAATGTTGAATTATATGAAAAGGCTGTTAGCTGGACCGGCCTGGTAAATGGCTGGTACAACATTGTAACTTTTTTATGTGCATTCGGTTTGGTATGGTTTGCAAAAAAATATTCACCAAAGCTGGTACATTTTGGATGCCTCGTTTTAGCGGGCATTGGTTTTCTGGCTTTCCCCCATATTGAAAATAAATATTTACTTTTCCCGGCGATTACCGGATTTGGAATTGGCTGGGCCAGCATGATGGGCATTCCATATTTAATGGTGGTTAGCAAAATTCCAAAGGAAAGATATGGTGTTTACATGGGCATCATCAACATGATGATTGTAATACCCATGTTTATACAAACAACCACTTTTGGTTTTATTTTAAAACATTTTTTAAATAGCGACCCAAGGAATGCGATCTCATTCGCAGGTGTATTTTTATTAATAGCGGCGGCGCTCACGCTGTTAATAAAAACTGATAAGCCATCAGGCGAAATAATTATGCCTGTGAGTGGCGGGCATTAAACCCGTATTGCTTCAAGAGGGGTTTTGTATGCCTTTGTTTTTAGCGGGTTTGCTATTTATTGTCATGATATCTTTCAGAAATTAAATTAATAAAATAATGAACACGCTTATAAATACCCCTTCAGGGGATAGGGGCAAAATACTCTGCATAGGCGAAGCCCTGATAGACATGATCTGCACCGATAAGGGGAAATCCCTATCGGAAGGCAATAACTTTTTAAAGAAAACCGGCGGCGCACCTACCAATGTAGCGGCTGCTATCGCGGCGTTGGGTGGCGGCGTAGCGCTTGCCGCTAAAGTAGGTACCGATCCATTTGGCAAACAATTGGTTGATGAGATGCAACACTTCGGCGTGTGCACCAAATGGATGTTGCAGGATAGCAACTTCTTCACCACTTTTGCTTTCGTGTCGCTGATGGAAGACGGGGAAAGGGATTTTTATTTTAACCGCGGCGCCGATGGGCAGTTAACCCGGGATGAGGTTGACAGCATTGACCTGGATGAAATTTCTATTATTCATTTTGGTTCCGCTACCGCATTTTTGCCCGGCCCTTTACAGGCTGCCTATCTAAGTTTATTGCACAGGGCCCTGCAAAATAATATTTTCATCAGCTTTGATCCTAATTACCGTCAGTTATTATTCAGGAATAATACACGGGCTTTTATTGACCAGTCATGGAATTTTTTAGCGTGCTGCCATTTTTGTAAACTAAGTGATGAGGAAGCGATGCTTATCACGGGAAGCACGGCTTTGCAGGATGCGGCAAAAATATTATTGGAAAAAACATCGTGTACTTTTGCCATCACGTTAGGTAAGGAAGGTACCATGCTGGGGTTTGATAATTCAACAACCATCATTCCCAGCATAGCGGTAAAGCCGGTAGATACTACCGGTGCGGGAGATGCGTTTGTAGGCGCCGTACTGTACCAGCTATGTGATAAAACACTGCCGGAAATAAAATCATTATCCGCTACTCAGTGGACGCATATAATGGCAAATGGAAATAAAGCCGGCGCCCGCACCTGCGAATACATGGGTGCGATGGATGCATTCAAACATTTGAATAACCAGATATTTCATTAAAAATAAAT
>JANOTW010000369.1:0-2745 GCA_031416575.1 Ferruginibacter sp. | reverse complement strand
TCGACCCGGCGCACCTGCTCATTGCGCTTTTGAACCGCATCTATATATTCTTTTAAATTCACTTCAATTCTTTCACCGACCTCGGTAATATATTTCTGTATTAATGGCTTTAACTCCTTTTCATTATTTGCCTTTAAAATGGATCGGATTGTCGATTTGAATTCATCATCTACATGAAGATTATTGAGATTTAATTTATCAGATAAATGAAAAGCTGAATTTTCTTTAAAATCCTTTGCCAGATCAAAATCGTACTGTTTATTGTATGTCGGCCCCATAGTCGTTCCCACAACTGTACTTTTATAAGCGGCAGAAGCAGCCAACTTGTTTTTATTCAAGTCGTCATTTATCAGAGAACCAAATCCAAATATTGTTGAAGGCAAACCTAACGCGAAGAAGGCTAAGCAACCGACGCCCGTAGTAGCGCACATAATACCTGCATAAAAAGTGGCAGGAAGGGACGCAGCAGTAAAAAATAAATTGCCGAACTCAATTGTTTGTTCAAATGTAGTCTTGGTTGATTGGCCAGTGAAGTTCCTGACGTATACTTCCTGAACTTCTCTTGCATTTGGATTTCTTCCAATATTGAAGGGATCTTTATTATTCAGGTCTTTAATAATGGCTCGTGCTCCAATGTTGTTGTTCTTGTAGTAACTATCAGAAGCGATCAAGTTGTCTAACCCCTGATTTTCCTTTATAAGTTGTTGAACACTGAGCTCATTTGCTTTTATATAATTGGTAAGTCTAATTAAGTCTCCATTGGTAAATTCTTCCTCGTTAAAAATAAAATCAATATATGTACTATTTCCCAATTTACGAGTTCCCGGGTTAGTGTAATAAACTATGCCTGACGTTCCTAAAACAATCCCTATACCTATAAATTGCTTTCTATTCACTTTTAATGATTGTAGTAAATGACAGTTCTAAAGCTGAAATGGTATTTGTGAATTTCTGAACAAATGTTATGTTCTAGTAATCCACATTTGTAACTAAATATATTGGATTGTGTATGCATTGTCTTTTCATTTACTAGTAGGTTTTTACAATTTTGTCATACCGATTTATTGCGTACAACGTTTTAGTATTGCTGTCAGGTGGGGTTTTTGAAAAACGTCCCGCCCGGAACCAATGCCTGGATTGTTTTAAAAATTGAAGATAACAACTAAAAGCCAAATTGAAAACCTTCAGCCGGAACTACTGCTGACAGCGGACTGTAGCCGAAGTTAACAACGTCATGCCCCACTTGCAGCAATACCATTTTACAAGCCGGTACCAACAATTTTTATGGATGGTTTCAATTTTTTAACAGGCTTTGCCAACCCTCCCTTACATGATAAGTATGGGGGTAATGAAACTGGAATACAAAATACTAATAATATTCAATGGCAGGGGGATAATTATTTGGGGGCTGCGGCGGCGTGCAAAACACAATTAAAGTTCCCCAATGGTATGCGGTACAAGAGGGCGATGCAAGGATGCTTGATTGAAACACTAAAGCCCGGACAAGAAAAATCCCTTCATTAATAAGGGACCTTTCAAATGGTAAAATATATTATAAATCATATCGCCACATCCGCCATGTTTGGAATATCAACCGCTTTATATTCACCGGCATCCAATTTCTTTTTGGTGGCTTCAAAGGCTTGCAGGGTAATATCCACATCATCATCGCTATGCGCCGCGGTGGGGATGATCCTGTAAATGATGTCCCCTTTGGGTATCACCGGATAGACCACGATGGAACAGAATACGTGATAGTTCTCCCTGAGGTCCATCACCATTTGTGTAGCTTCGGGTATATCCCCTTTCATATAGATGGGCGTAACCGGGGAGTTGGTATGCCCGATATCAAATCCCCTTTCTTTTAAACCGTTTTGCAGGCGGCGCACATTGTGCCATAATTTTTCTCTTAGCTCAGGCATGGTGGTTAACATTTCCATCCGCTTTAGCATTCCTTCCACTACCATTAATGGAAGGCTCTTGGCGAATATCTGGGAGCGGGTATTGTAGCGCAAATATTTTAGTACCGCTTTGGGCCCGCTGATAAATGCGCCAATGCTTCCCATGCTTTTTACGAATGTGCTGAAGTAAAGGTCCACTCCTGCCTGGCAACCCTGTGCTTCATCCGCTCCGGCGCCGGTGGGGCCCATGTACCCGAAACCGTGCGCATCATCTATCAATAACCTGAACTCGTATTTTTCCTTCATGGCTACGATCTCTTTTATGATACCCTGTTCGCCATCCATGCCAAATACGCCTTCGGTAATTACTAAAATACCGCCACCTGATTTTTCCACCATCTTTTCAGCACGCTGCAATTGTTTTTCAAGGTCTTCCATATTATTATGCTTGAATGCATACGTATATCCCATGTGCAAACGGATTCCATCTACGATACAGGCATGTGCTTCGGCATCATACACAATTACATCCCGGCGGTTTACCAATGCATCAATACAACTCATAATGCCCTGGTAACCGAAGTTCAGCAACATGGTATCTTCCCTGCTTACAAATTGGCTGATCACTTTTTCCAGCGCTTCGTGCATGGCGGTATTCCCGCTCATCATCCTTGCACCCATGGGGTTGCCCATTCCATATTTTGCGGCGGCTTCGGTATCCGCTTTTCTCACTTCGGGATGATTCACCAGCCCTAAATAATTATTCAGGCTCCATACAATCATTTCCTTGCCGCGGAACTGCATTCTTGGCCCCAGTTCGCCTTCCAGTTTGGGAAAAGCGAAA
>JANOTW010000368.1:0-3342 GCA_031416575.1 Ferruginibacter sp. | reverse complement strand
GTTGAGGCCAGCCACATATCGTAATTCAAATTCGCCGGAAGGGGCATCTCTGTTTTATTTCCTCCGGGAGGGTCGCCGGGCAAACCCACATACACCGTTTTCAAATCGCCAATCCTGCCGTTGCGTACCAACTCCGCGGCATAGCGAAATTGTTCGCTGCTGCGCTGCTGGCTTCCTATCTGAAACTTAACACCACTCTTTTGCACCACATCGCTTATTATCCTTCCTTCTTTAATGGTAAGCGATGCAGGCTTTTGCATGTAAATATGTTTGCCCGCCTTTGCAGCCGCCACACCAATCATCGCATGCGTATGGTCGGGCGTGCTGATGAGTACCGCATCAATATCTTTATTTTTAAGCAGCTCGTGATAATCATGATATACCGTTACGCCATCAAAAGGTTTTCCATCTCTTTTGGTGTAATAATCGTTCACTAATTTTTTACCATCTTCGGCCCGTTTGGCATCAACATCGCATACAGCCATCAGTTGTGCATAATCGTGGCGCCACACACCGGGCATATCGTGTATGCGCCCAATGCGGCCGTTACCAATTGCCGCTACATTGATACGGTTGCCCGGTGCGTTTTTGCCAAAAACACTGGCTGGCACAATGGACGGAAAGCCGCTCATGGCAATGGTAGTGGCCATGGTAGCCTTAAAGGATTTGTGAAGAAAGTCCCTGCGGCTTACGGTTGATTGTTTACCCCCATCCCCTAAAGGAGGTTCAAAAAATTTTTTCTTTTTCATTTCAGTTGTTTTTTATGAATGTATTTTTTTGTTACCAGCTTTTGTATTCAGATAAAAACCCGTTTCCAATTCATCATTGCATTTTAATAGTTCGCAATAGTGCGACCAGCTTAATAAATTTGATACCGTTAAATCCATTTGAGAAATGACTACTTGTGCGTTTATTTTTTTGCGTTCAGACACTGTCTGAACGGACTTTAATTTTCTCTGTTCAGACACTGTCTGAACGCCTGATGCGAATACAAGAAAAAATCGCCTCATGTAAAATAAATTGCTTCTTGAAAAGCCTTTGCCTAAGTGATGAGATAGTTCTTTGCTTACATCAGGCAGCATCTGTCTTAATGCAGTTTCATCATATTTTTCTTCTTTTTCTTTTTCAGTTATTAGCCTGCCTGCATGCCAATAGGTATGAAGTAAACCGGTATTAATATGGCGGGTAATTATATGCCTGGCCTCATCTGCCAGATGCCTTATTTCTTTTAAAAGAATTGAATATTTTGATTTCATAATAAAAAATGTTTTTCAAACAATCATTTCAATCCAGCTTTTACCATAGGCGGTACTGCAAAAAATTGCCATGCACGCTCAGCCTTTGCTGCATCAAACTTTCCGTTAAAAACAACCAATCTATATTTTAATGTATAAGTTTTTCCCGGTTCTATCAACCAGTCTTTATCTTTTGTGGGGGCGAAATTTGCAAACATGTCGCCGCGGCCGTATTGGTTTTCTGGCCAGATGCGGATGGGTTCCGGATGATTATAGTTGGCAGGATAAGAGAGCATTGCAGCTCCGCCATAATCGTTGTTTAATTCGCCCTGCACAATCATCCACCTTGCTTTACTGCCATCCGCATCTTTGCGGTCCTTTCCTTCGGAGGTCAATACTTCGCTGTTTTTATTATTCCAGTATCCGGTGGTCCGCCAGCCCAGGCCACCATAGCGGTAGGCTACTATTAACAGCGGGCTGCCGGTAGCACAGCTTAGCGCAGATGTTATATCAACGAAATAGTAATCACTTTTTTCCGTTGGTTTATAAACCCTAACAGTTTGTATTTCATTCAGTGCGATTTTTTCGGCGCCATCTTTTTTAAAAACCACATGCTCATGCAAGGCTTCAAATTCCGAAAATACAGGGCCGTTGGTTTGCGATATGAATTTTGCAAAACGTACGGTGCCTTTTTTGCCGCCGATATTCCAGAAGTCAACCGTATCTTTTTCAAAAACGGTATGCGTCCAGGGGTTCCAGATACCGTAGTGGTGATAATGGTCTTTGGGTTGAATGCGTGTAAGCTCCTGCCCGTGCGGCGCCCACAATGGGTGAATGAAAGCGCTTCGTTTGTAACTGCTATCAACGCCTGCCGGCGGATAAACGGTTTGAAACTGGTAACGCAATAAATTCTGCCTGCCATTGCGGATAGTTAGGTTGCCATCATTCGTTACGCCTTCTATACCATTGAATACCGCAGGAGCGGATTTTACAAGCTGGTAAGTTCGTTTGGTAAGCTGGCTTTGCTTTACAATCCAATGGAGGGTTCGGTGATTGCCCTTTGTAACCTGAAATGGAATAGCGGTAATGGTATTGCCATTAGTTTCAGAAAGCGATAATGAACCGGAGGGGAGTTTTGTAAGGCTGTCGAGGTTAATGCTAACGGGTATATCCAACGTGTTTTCTTCCGTGGTTAAATTAAAGGTGAATGCCGCTATCTTTTGAGCGTAGCTATTGTTTGCATAAATGCCCAGCAACACAAATGCGGAAAGGATTATTTTTTTCATTTTTAAAAATTTGAAAAGTTTATTATACTGCGCAAGGGTTAAAAAGTGGGTTATATTTTTTTTGTCCAAACTATATTTCCATGCTCAGCATCGTTGTCTGCCTAAGTAATCAGGCAGTATCCCTTCTATACAACCATACTTTTTTGTCCGGGCTAAGAAGCTATGTGGATCATCGTTGCATCGCCCTCTTGTACCGAATACCATTGGGGAACATTAATTGTGTTATAAATTAAAATACCGATTGGATTTTAAGATTATCAGACAAATTAAATTCACTGTTTTACCCATTGAATTTGCTGTGGGGTATAAACCTCACAGGTTTTTAAAACCTGTGAGGTTTTGACGCAACGCTTATCTAAAACGCAATTAAAGATTCCCAATGGTATTCGGTACACGAGTACCCAAATAAACCGGGGCTGATGTTTCGCTGATTATCCCGATGCATCGGGAGGTAAAAATTTACAGTTCATTCCTTTTCAAATGACGAACTGTTTTTTGAAATGTGCCGTTATTCGAAGACCCTGTTTTGCCCCCGGCCCGCTGGTTAGGGGAGAGGTCTTCTACCAGTTTAATAACTGCACCTAAAGAATCGCTCATTATAAAACGCAACTAAAGTTCCCCAATGGTATTCAGTACAAGTAACCCAAATAAGCCGCGGCCGATTTTTCGCTTATAACAACTTCCAAAATTTAAGTCATTGATTTTCAATTGAAAAAATTTTGGGTTGTATAGGAGAGGGCGATGTAACCCTGCCTGACTGCGTCAAGCAGACAGGGATGCCATACATAGCTTCATAGCCCGGACAAATAGTATTAGGGAAG
>JANOTW010000367.1:0-12245 GCA_031416575.1 Ferruginibacter sp. | reverse complement strand
TTTTTTTGTCCAGGCTGTGAAGCAATGAGAGCATTCCCGAAAAAATGCCGAAAGGTCGGCACAGGTCGGGATTTCGCAATACAGTTTTTTTGTCCAAACTATATTTCCATGCTCAACATCGTTGCATCGCCCTCTTGTACTGAATACCATTGGGCAACTTTAATTGCGTTATATGAAACAAACCTAAAATCTTAACTCGGATTTTTTTTACATGATTTATTATAGCACCGGCTTCTCTATTATTCTTTACACTAAATACTAAGTACTAAATACTAAGTACTAAATACTAAGTACTTTCCCAAAACCGTAAACCCAAAAGTACTTTACCGTATTTTATACGTAGAACAATTTCCCCATAACAAAATTTAATATTTTTTAATATGGTTTTTTGGGAAGTAACAAGTATGCCGTTACTGCTCATTATTTTATCATTGGCACTATAATTGAATTCTGCTGTGTGAATTGTAACCCGGACTATAAAACTAAAAACATTTAAAATGAAACTTCTGAACTACGGCTTTGGCTTTATGATAATGGTGGCATTATTAACCGCCTGCTCTGCAACCAAACAGGGAAGAACCATGAAAAATAGCATCAATGGTAGCTGGAACCTGCAAACCATCAATACGGAAGGTATCAATGCGAAATTCACCGCAAAGATTTTTAATGAAGCCGACCTCAACTGCTTTATTGGAAGCAGTTGGGATTTTATTTCGAATAACAGTACTGGTACTTACACCCTGGTGGGTGGCACAACAGGTTGTTCAACTTTACAAAGAAATATACGTTGGTCAATATATGAACCAAAAGATGCCCCGCAGGAATTTCAATTTAAAAGATTAGACGAAAAAAGAAATCCCATGGATGATAACAACGGATTCAGGTTAAGTGTAACCATGTTGGATAACAACACGATGCAATTAAAATCGGCGATTACTTTTGAGGGAAAGCCAGGAAATATTGTTTACAATTTTGTAAAAAAATAAATTTAAAATCAATAAACCATGAAACAGATCTTTGGAAAAACGATGGTAGTTGCCGCAGGGGCGATTATCTTATTTTCGGGTTGCGACTCAACCAAACGAATGAGCAAACAAGACAAGGGTGTTGTTATTGGAACAGCAGGTGGCGCCGTGATTGGTGGTGTTATTGGCAACAATACCGGCAATAAAAACAATACGGCATTGGGCGCTATCATTGGGGCTGTAGTAGGCGGTGTAGCGGGTGGAATAATCGGTAACAAAATGGACCGCCAGGCGGAAGCTATCAAAAAGGAAATACCGGGTGCGGAAGTTACCCGTGTGGGCGAAGGCATCAATGTTACATTTAATGAAAGAAATCCCGATGGTTCAAAGGCGGGTGTTTACTTTGCTACGGATATGTATAATATAAATTCAAATTCAAAACTGGCCCTTGACAAATTGGTAAAAGTATTTAGAGCTTATCCTGAAACAAACATCCTGATTGAAGGGCATACGGATGATGTAGGAAAAGAAAATTACAACCAAACCCTTTCCAAAAGAAGGGCGAATGCGGTTGGTAAATTTTTAAAATCGGCAGGTGTAGCTTCTTCACGGTTAACAATTAATTATTACGGGGAAACCCAACCAAAAGTGGAAAATACTTCTGATGCAAACAGATCGGAAAACAGGCGGGTTGAATTTGCCATAACAGCCAATGATAAAATGAAAGAAGAAGCGGCGAGAGAGGCGGCGAATAAATAATTTCACTGTCTGATTTTTGGATGTATGAATTTTTATGTCTGATTTTTAGATGTCTGATGTCTGATTTTTTTTGGTTCGGAGATTATTCATAAAATCAGACATCAGACATGTAAGAAATGAACTAACAAGTTAAAATAAATCAGACATCAGAAAATCAGACATCATACATATTAAATCAGACATCAGACATATCAAATCAGACATCATACATTTGTGGTATGATAAAAACAATTTGTGTGGCTGGTGCGGGAACAATGGGCAGCGGCATAGCATTAGTTGCGGCACAAAGCGGTTTTAATATTTTGTTGTTTGACCTCAACCAGCAGGCACTTGAAAAGTCCATCACCAGTATTCAAAATAATATTCAGCACATTGTAGATAAACAAAAAATAACCGTATCGGAAGGAGCAATAATTTTTAAAAGAATACAATTCATCAGCGATGCAAACAAATGCATCGCTGATCTTTTTATAGAGGCCATCATGGAAAAAGCGGATGCTAAAATCGCCCTCTTTAACCAATTCGCATCGCTCAACAATGCAGGCGTAATCCTCGCCACCAATACATCTTCCTTATCTGTTTCAGCTATCCAGGCTGGTATCGTTCACCCCGAAAGGGTAGTTGGCATGCATTTTTTTAACCCGGCCCCTGTTATGAAATTGGTGGAAGTAGTAAAAGGCAAACAAACCAGCGGGGCAACAGCACAAACTATTTACGGGCTTTGTAAAGCAATGGGAAAAACCCCCGTACACTGCAACGATTCACCAGGCTTTATTGTAAACAGGGTAGCCCGGCATTATTACCTGGAAGCAATGAAAATAGTGGAATCGGGAATAGCAACTATTGAAACAGTGGATGCTTTAATGGAGGCCAGCGGGTTTAAAATGGGGCCATTCAAACTAATGGACCTGATTGGGATGGATATCAATTTAGCGGTATCAAAAAGTATATATGAAGCATTCAATCATCCCGAAAGATTTGCTCCTTCCCCACTACAGGAAGAAAAAGTAGCGAAGGGTGAGCTGGGTAGAAAAACAGGGAAAGGGTTTTATACTTATACCTCTTGAATCAGGATAACGGTGTTTAAAGGCTTCCAGGGATGCACCCACTTCCAATCAATTAAAAAAACATTTTATTATTACAAGTGATGAAACCAGTAATAAACAATTTTAAAATTACACCACTAAGCGATAGGTCGGCGCTGATGAGTTTTGGAAATATAATTGATCAGGCCATCAATGAAAGGGTTTTATCATTACACAAAGCATTGCTCCAATCCCGTTTTGAAGGTTTTATGGAATCGGTTCCTGCTTATGCTTCCCTGGCTATTTTTTATGATGTACGGGAAATAAAAAAACATACCCAAACCTCCGCTTTTGTTTTTGTACAAAATTACCTGCAACAATTATTACAGCAAAGCTTTATTATAAACGATCCGGTACCTGCGCTTATAAAAATCCCTGTTTGTTATGATGCTGAATTTGGCATTGATATTAAACAATTGGCTGAAGGCCACCAGTTAAGCATATCCGAAGTTATACGCCTGCACACATCCGTTATTTACCGGGTTTATATGATTGGCTTTATGCCCGGCTTTGCATATATGGGTACTGTAGTTGAAAAATTAATTACTCCAAGAAAAGATCAGCCGAGGTTACATGTTCCTGCAGGAAGTGTTGGTATTGCGGGTTCTCAAACAGGCATCTATCCAATTGATTCTCCCGGCGGCTGGCAGATAATTGGTAAAACCCCTTTTCAATTATTTGATACCAACAGGTTATCGCCCTGTTTACTTTCCGCAGGAGATAGCGTGCAATTTGTTTCCATTGATAAAACTGAATTTACAAACTCAGATGGGCATTAAAATCATTAAACCAGGCATGTTTACCACTATCCAGGATGGCGGCAGGACAGGTTACCGGTCTATTGGTATAGGGCCAGGCGGGGCAATGGATTTTTTTGCATCATCCGTATCGAATATTTTAGTTGGCAATGATGCAAATCGCCCGGTTATTGAAATGCATTTTCCTGCTGCGGAAATATTATTTGAAGAAGATGCGCTGGTAAGTATTACAGGCGGAAATTTTAGTGCGCATATTAATGATGAGCCAGCCGGATTATGGAAACCTCTCTCAATAAA
The DNA here is from genome assembly GCA_031416575.1 of Ferruginibacter sp. GTDB lineage: Bacteria > Bacteroidota > Bacteroidia > Chitinophagales > Chitinophagaceae > Ferruginibacter. Next base: position 8,381 of record JANOTW010000367.1, on the reverse strand, counting down.
AAAGAATGAAAGGCTGTCTTTTAAAAAATATATCAATGGTGCCAGGACCTACCTTGCCATTCATGGAGGAATACAGTCAGACAACTGGTTGAATAGTTTTAGTACACATACGAAAGTAAAAGCGGGCGGGTATAAGGGAAGGGCATTAGTAAAAGAGGATAGCATTTCTTTAAATGCAACCGCTCCTTTAATGGTAATTGAAAACTTTGCCGCATTAACCACGATGATCAGCGCTGTATATCAGCCAACTAATATTATTCGTTGCATTGCAGGCCCGGAGTGGGATTTGATGAATGATGGATCCAAAACAATATTTACCCAACTACCATTTTCCGTTACAGTTCAATCCGACAGAATGGGGTATCGTTTACAGGGACCAACGCTTGCTTTGCTGGATCCGGTTCAATTAATATCATCGCCGGTTGATGCAGGTACCATACAATTATTACCGAACGGGCAACTGATTGTTTTAATGGCGGATCATCAAACAACCGGTGGTTACCCACGAATTGCCAATGTGATTGGCGCCGATTTACCAAAGCTGGCGCAATCACCCATTCATAGTGTACTGCAATTTGAACTGGCCAATATTGCAGGTGCAGAAGAAGCCTTATTTTCATTGTATGAAATTTTGGAATTGATTAAAAATTATTGTAAAAATTATTATGATGCACATGGATATCAATTGTGATATGGGCGAGGGTATAGGTAATGAAGAATTGCTAATGCCTTTTATCAGCTCGGCAAATATCGCATGTGGTATGCATGCTGGTGATGAAAATGAAATGAAGAGAGTGGTAGCGCTTTGTTTGAAATACAATGTGGCTATTGGCGCACATCCGTCATTTCCCGACAAAGAAAATTTTGGCAGGGCCGCAATGAATTTGCCCGCCGAAAAAATTCAGCTACTTATTAAAGATCAATTAAACATACTTGACAAAATAGTGATTGCGGCAGGAGGAAGGATGCATCATGTAAAACCGCATGGAGCTTTGAATAATATGGCCGCCAAAGATACCCTGCTGGCAAAAGCTATCGCTGATGCCGTAAAAGATTTTGACAGCGCAATAATTTATTATGGATTATCCGGTTCGGTGATGATTGATGAAGCGGCGAAATCGGGTTTACGCACTGCACAGGAAGTGTTTGCCGACAGGACTTATGAACCCGATGGCTCATTAACCCAGCGGTCTGTACCCGGCGCTTTGATAACAAATGCTGACCAGGTTACCCTACAGGTTTTGCAAATGATAAACGAACAGAAAGTAACTGTTGCCAACGGCGAAAAAATTTCAATACAGGCAGATACCATTTGCATACATGGTGATGGATCAAATGCTGTGGAGTTTGCAAAAAAAATAAATGAAAGTTTGCTTGCCGCAGGCATTGCGATAAAAAAAATATAATTATCTTCCTGCCGGAATTTATCCATTTATTAAAAGCGTTTAAGAGGGAGCGTTATAAACATGTTTTTTAAAAAAAAACATGGACGTTTGAGGATTTATAACGCTTCGTTTTTTTTTGCAGCGGCCTCTAATGATTTTTGGGGATTATGGATGAAGATATTACAGTGAAGCATTTTCCTTTAACGATACAAAGTTTTAAAAAATAAAACGCAATCAAAGTTCCCCATAGGTATGCAGTACAAGAGGGCGATGCAACGATGTTGAGCATGAAATATAGTTTGGACAAAAAATCTTGTATTTCGAAATCCCGGCCTGTGCCGAACCTTCGGCATTTTAATCGGGAATCACCATAGCTTCTTAGCCCGGACAAAAAAAATGCAAGGACAACAAAAAAAATAAAAATCGCTGAAAAAAAAATCAACATATTCGGGAGCGGTTATGGGCGCCGCGTTTTTAATGGCTACATCCGCTATTGGCCCGGGCTTCATTACGCAAACTACTAAATTCACCGCAGAGCTTGCAGCCAGTTTTGGTTTTGTAATTTTGATTTCCGTATTATTGGATATCGGAGCGCAACTAAATATTTGGCGCATCATCACGGTAAGTAAATTGTATGCGCAGGACCTTGCAAATACTATTTTTCCGGGAGCAGGATCCATGTTAACTACATTAATCGTGGCAGGAGGTATTGCATTTAATATTGGCAATATTGCCGGTTGCGGATTGGGTTTTCAGGTATTGTTTGGATGGGATGTAAAAACAGGCGCTGTCATCAGTTGTATAATCGCAGTGTTGATTTTTTTAATTAAAGAAGCAGGGGCGGCAATGGACGTGGTTGCAAAACTGCTTGGTTTTATCATGATCGCATTAACGGTTTATGTCGCCTTTCAATCCAATCCTCCGGTAGCGGAAGCTATCGTGAAATCATTTGTACCGGATATGATAAATGAAACAATTATCCTTACCATTGTTGGGGGTACGGTAGGCGGCTATATTAGTTTTGCCGGGGCCCATCGTTTATTGGATGCTGGTATTTCCGGCGAAGAAAATTTGGCGAAAGTATCCATGAGTTCCGTTACCGGTATTATCATTGCGGCTGTAATGCGGATCGTTTTATTTTTAGCGGCGCTGGGTATTGTTAAGCAGGGAATCATACTGGATCCTCAAAACCCTGCGGCCACTGTTTTTCAGTCTGCCGCGGGCATGATGGGATATAAATTATTCGGATTGGTATTATGGAGCGCCGCTATTACATCTGTAGTTGGCTCAGCATTTACATCGGTTTCTTTTATGAAAACAATACATCCCTACATCTTAAAAAATTTCAGGTACTTTATCATTGGCTTTATATTTTTTTCCACTATTATTTTTCTTTGGGTAGGCCAACCGGTTAAAGTATTAATATTTGCGGGTGGATTGAACGGGTTAATTCTTCCCGTAGCGCTTTCGCTTATTTTAATAGGAGCGCTTAATAAAAAAATTACCCGCAATTATAAACATCCTGTCTGGATGCAGGTAGCAGGCTGGTTGGTAGTAATTGCCATGGCCTATATGGGGGTAAAAGGAATTATAAATTTATTTTGACCGGCCATATACAAAGGCATCCGTTAATTTTGCGCTTACACAAAATTTTTTGTCATGATTTTAGTTACAGGTGGCGCCGGTTTATTAGGCAGTGAATTAATTAAGCGACTTCTTGCGCAGGGTGGCGATGTAAGGGCAATTTATAATAAAACCCCGCTACCCGATTTCCATTCCAACCAGCTTCAGCAATTCCAATGTAATATTTTAGATGTAATTGGATTGGAAGAAGCGATGCAGGGTGTGGAGCAGGTGTATCATTGCGCTGCTATCGTTACATTTGATCCATCACGCAAGCGGGAATTGTATAAAGTAAATATAGAAGGTACCACCAATGTGGTAAATGCGGCGTTAAGCACCGGTGTAAAAAAACTGGTGCATGTAAGTTCGGTTGCGGCGTTGGGAAGGATCAGGGAAGATGAGCCCATTAATGAAAGCATGAACTGGACGGAAGAAACCAGTAACAGTAATTATGGGCAAAGTAAATATCTAAGTGAGCTGGAAGTATGGCGTGGTATTGGTGAAGGGCTGGATGCCGTAATAATAAACCCGGCAATAATTTTAGGCGAAGGCGATTGGAACTCAGGGAGCTCGCAGATTTTTAAAAGCGCTTACGATGAATTTCCCTGGTACACCGAGGGCGTAACCGGCTTTGTGGATGTAAGGGATGTCGCAAAAGCGATGATTGCATTAATGGAAAGTAATATCACCAGCGAACGTTTTATTATCAGCGCCGAAAACAGGAGTTACCGGGAGGTATTTAATTTGATAGCCAATGCTTTTGGTAAAAAACAACCCTATAAAAAAGTAACTCCTTTTATTGCCCGGGTAGTATGGCGGCTGGAAGCGGTTAAAAGCCGGCTTACGGGTAAAAATCCATTGATAACCAAAGAAACAGCTATTACAGCATTGGCAAAAGTACATTTGGAAAATAGTAAACTCCTGAAATTTTTGCCGGATTTCCGTTACAGGACAATTGAAGAAACTATTACAGATATCTGTGCACGAATGAAACATAAGCTTAACAATCATTAGCATACATTCGTGGTTAAAGTAACCAGGGCTGAAGCGCCTTCGCTATAAAAATGCATGAATTAATTGAATGCTTTCTGTATGGTAAAATTTGTAAAATCCGTATCAAAATAATTATATGAAAAAAACTTTCTCATTTTTAATCATCCTTTTATTCTCGTTATCAGCATTCGCACAAACCGGTTATTATTATATCAGCGGAAAAATTATAGACGCTGTTGCAAAAACGCCCATGCAGGCGGCATCTGTATTTGCTGAAAATACAACGATGGGTACAGCAACTGATATCAATGGAAACTTTACACTCCGGTTACCTAATGGCGGCTACGGGCTTGTAATAACTTTTACCGGTTACGAAACAACCAGCAGGCGTATCACCACGGCTGACGGGGACAATAAAAATATAGTGATAGAACTAAAGCAAAAAGAAAAGGCGATGGAAGATGTAGTGGTAAAAGCAAGCAATGAAGTAAAGGACGGATGGGAAAAATATGGTGTTTTTTTTCTCGAAAATTTTATTGGCAAAACAGACAACAGCAAGCAGTGCGCCATTACAAACAAGGAGGTGTTGAAATTTTATTTTTATAAAAAAAGAAACCGTTTAAAGGTATTGGCCACCGCTCCCATTGAAATGGAAAACCAGGCATTGGGTTATAAATTAAAGTATTCACTCGATTCATTTACCCATGAATACGGCACCCAGGCGGGCATTTACACAGGCTATCCTTTGTTTGAAGAAATAATACCACGGGACAGCATACAGAAATCAACCTGGCAGGTAAACCGCTTAAAGGCATACAATGGATCCATGCTTCATTTTATGCGGAGTGTTTACAACAGGTCGTTAAAAGAGGAGGGGTTCGAAATACAGTTTGTAGCAAAAAACAGCGATAGGGAAACAGCAGTGAAGCTGCCCGATTTTTATGGCGCCCTCAACTATACTAAAGACGACAGCACTCAAATGGTAGATATAATTCCCAACCAACCCGATATGGCGGTTCTGTATAGCAAAGAAGAGCCCGGCCCTGGCTACGTTGCACAAAACGATGATGCGCCTAAAAAATATCAACTGTCCGTAATTACCATCGCCCCCAATGAATTTATATCAATAGAACAAAACGGCTATTATTTCGATCAGAATGATATCACCATTACCGGTTACTGGATATGGGATAAGGTGGGTGATTTGTTGCCGTATGAGTATAAGCCCAGCCACCCTGCCACCCATGCAGGGTTGTAGAAACAGGATTACCTGCAGGGCTATTCAAATAATTTTTTAGGATTATTATTTTCGGGAACTATTGAATTTCTCTTAAGCTTCAGTAACAGTACTCTCCATCTTTTACCGGGGTTGCACTTCTATACAAACCTATATATTTTTTTTGTCCGGGCTAAAGTATTTCATGGCAACATCGTTGCGTCGCCCTCTTGTACTGAATACCATTGGGGAACTTTAATTGCGTTATACCGGGCGGTTCATCAGGCGTAGTTAATGAACTGGCAGAAGGGCCTCTCCGCTAACCAGCGGACCGGGGCCGAAATAAGGTCTCCGAATACCTCCCCATTAACCAGCGGAGCCGGGGGCAGTAGCTGCCGGCTCCCCCATCACCTTCTCCCAAATCTGCGGTATTCTTTTTATCCATACCAGTTCCCTTTTTACCAGGCCTGCTTCCTGGGCTGGTGCGCCCCAGTAAGTTTTATTTCCTTCCAGGTTGCCGCTAACACCTGTTCTGCCTAACAGCACCGCGTTTTCACCAATGGTGAGTGTTTTATTTACTACAACCTGCCCCCATAAGGTTACGCCATCCCTAATGTTTACACAACCGGCAACTACCACATGTGCGGCAAATAAACAATTTTTTCCTATCACCGTATCATGGCCGATATGGATAGTATTATCAAACTTGGTACCCCTGCCAATCACCGTGTCACTGCTTACACCTCTGTCAATGGTACAGCCGGCGCCTATCTCCACTAAATCTTCAATAATTACCCTTCCGCAACTGGGCATTTTTTTATACCAGTTTTCCCTGTCTTTTTTAGTGTTATAATAAAAAGCATCACTGCCGATTACGGTGCCTGATTGAATGATAACATGGTCACCGATGATGCAATTATCCATGATTGTTACATTGGGATAAATGATGCAATTCTTACCGATCCGTACATGATGGCCTATAAAAGTATTTGGATAAATAAAACTTCCTTCACCAATCACCGCACTATCGCTGATCGGTTTTACGGATGGTGTAAAAGGATTGAAATGATTAACGATTTTGCAATAGGCTTCAAACGGATTGTCAACAAGCAATAATGATTTCCCATCAGGGCAATCCATTCTTTTATTGATGATGATAAATGTGGCGGCGCTGTTAATGCATTGGTCATAATATTTTGGATGATCTACAAAAACCAAATCACCATTTTCAACCTTATGTAATTCGTTGATGCCGGTTGCATCGTTTTTGTTGTTGCCGGATAATTCAGCGTTGATAAATTCAGCGATCCAGTTAATGGAAACAGGGGCGGGAAATTGCATACAATAATATTTTTCACAAAGGTAGCGTGCTTTACTTTTAGTGATGGCATAAACAAATATTACCTGAAACCGATAAAAAGGATCGTTGCCATAAATTTTTTTATGCACTTTTTTTAAGGAGAAAAAAATTTTAATTACAGGAAGTAAATAGAAGCCCGCCTGCGCCGGTGATCGATTTTATTTAAAGGGCCGGTAAGGCAATATTAAAATTGATTCCCCTGTAATGCCAGTTAAATCAATACTTTCAGCAAGTCCCAAAATTATTGTCGCTCATTTTTTCCGAATTGACATGTTGAATAATGCGCATAATAATTGATCCGGGATATTCCAATAGCTGGTCCTTATCCACAACATAAAATGAAATGTGAATAAAATATTTAAAAATATTTTTTTAGATAGCGAAATTTCTTTTTAATATTGTGTATGGAAATTTATTTCCAGGTACTTACTAACCCATTAATATCATAAAGCCCGGCTCCTAAATGCCGGGCTTTATGTTTTTCAGGAGTATAACAACAGCATTCATTCCGCGGTTACCATTGCATAATTTCATTCATCAATTAATATTATCTTCTCTTGGAATATCACTGCATCATTTATAAACCTTTCAATGTTGTATCACAGTTTACATCCGGTGAAGGAAAGCAAACATTGAAAGACTATTTTGATGTGCCGGCTGATGTTTACCCGGTGGGCCGGCTGGATTTTGACAGCGAAGGATTATTGGTACTTACCAACGACAAAAAAATCAATCATGAGTTATTAAACCCAACCTTTGAACATACAAGGGAATATTGGGTGCAGGTGGATGGCGAAATAACGGATGAAGCATTGCATGATTTGCAAAATGGTGTTGATATTACAGTGGATGGAAAGGTGTACCGTACAAAAAAATGCAAGGCGAATGCTTTCAAAATGCAGCCGCCTGTAGCTGAAAGAAAACCACCGATCCGCTTTAGAAAAAATATCCCGACAAGTTGGGTGAAAATAATACTCACCGAAGGTAAAAACAGGCAGGTGAGAAAGATGACAGCGGCAGTAGGTTTTCCCACATTAAGGCTTATAAGGTACCGAATAGAAAAATGTACGATAGAAAGCCTGCAACCCGGTGAAATGCGCATTTTAACCAAAGGCGAAATGTATCATTTTCTATTTCCCGGCAGAAATGATTTTCTTAAAACCAAAGATTGACGTATTTTCCTATACCTTGTAGAAAATAATATATTTCATTAAAAAAAATTACAACAGAATAATGCTAAAATCCATGACCGGCTTCGGAAGAGCTGAACAAACCGTAAATGAAAAAACCTTCCTGGTAGAAATAAAGGCGCTCAATGGAAAACAGTTTGAAATGCAATTGCGGTTGCCACCGTTGCTGCGCCCCTACGAATTTGACATTAGAAATATTTTGCAGGAACAATTGGTACGCGGCACCATTGACTGCATGATCACCATAAAACAAAATGGCACTTCCAAACCTGTCAACATCAATACCGAGTTAATCAAAGCCTACTATCAGCAAATAGAAACACTGGCGGGGGAATTGAATATAGATACCAATTCCGTTTTAAGCGCCTTGCTTCGTTTGCCTGAAGTAGTTACGCCCACCAATGATGTATTGAACGATAGCGATTTTGAAGAATTCAAGAAAGTACTTTCAATAGCGCTTGCCGAATTAAACGATCACAGGGAAGAAGAAGGCGCCAGTTTACAAAATGATCTTATCAAACGCATCAACAATATCAATGCGCAGGAAGAAGCGATCGTAAAACTGGAACCCAACCGCATGAAGAGGATCAGGGAAGAAATCGTACAATTATTGG
>JANOTW010000366.1:0-3206 GCA_031416575.1 Ferruginibacter sp. | reverse complement strand
GGAATACCGGTAGTTGCGTGGAAGGTATTGTTGATAGTAAGGCGGCCTGCCCGTGAATGGAAGATATATGTAGATGCAGCCACCGGTGAAATATTGCAAAAAATTAATTTGCTTAAATATATAAATGGGGAAGGTAAAGTTTTTGATCCTACCCCTGTGGCTGCACTAAACGATTTTACGCTTAAAGATAATTCCCCGATACCCGCTGGGGCATATAGCGTAATAATATTAAAAGACCTGGAAAAGTCAGGTTTGCTTGACGGGCCTTTTGTTAGTACAAAAGCTACCCTTGACCGGGCGATGAAACCGGATTTTAAATTTCTTTTTGACAGGGCAGACAGGCATTTTAAAGAAGTAATGGCTTATTACCATATTGATAGTGTTCAACGATATATCCAGCAAATGGGTTTTAATAATGTGATGAACAAACCGATAGCGGTTAATATTGATGGTAAGGAAGAGGATAATTCATTTTACAGCCCCCTTGAAAAAACCATAACCTTTGGCAAGGGAGGTGTGGATGATGCCGAAGACGCGGAGATAATAATTCATGAGTATGGTCATGCAATAATAGACGACCTGGTCCCGGGGTTTGGTGAAATTGGCGATGAGGCCAAAGCAATGGGAGAAGGCTTTGGCGACTACCTGGCGGCAAGTTTTTTCGCCTATAAAAAGCCGCCTCAATTACAGGCAACTTTTGGTAATTGGAATGCGGCCGCTTTTTTAAATGGCAGTATGCCACCATTCATGCGAAAGTTGGATGAACCAAAAATATACCCCAGGGACTACACTGGCAGTTCACATGATGATTGTGAAATTTGGTCGGCCTGCTTATGGAAGATACGCTCGGCCTTGGGTAAGGGAATAGCGGACAAATTAATAATCGCCCATCTGCGCCTGTTAAAGAAAGATTCAACATTCGAGGCCGCCGCAAATTATTTAATAGAGGCGGATCAACAACTTAACATTGGGGCAAACGCTACGATTATTAAAAAAATATTTATCGAGAGAGGGATTTTAATATAAGCATGCTATTTTAAAATACAGGAAAAACCCTGTGGGGATTAGGGTTTTTTTCCTGTTGTGGATGGGGTTGGGGGGTTGGATATTTGTGGGAGGAAATTGGGGAGGGGCTGATGTTGGTATCTAAACCTTTTCCTGAGAATTATTGCTCCTTTGGTACCAGCTTTTTTTGTTGGCTCTCGTTAAATAAATGTATCAGTGATGGTGATTTGCTGATAGGTGTTGAATGTGTTGTTGTATAAATTCAAGATGAATTTGAACTCCATTGATAGGGTGTAGTATTTTTTTAAGATGCGGGTTGGATTCGAAGTTGAAGTCAGTGATGAAGAATTGCAGAAAGCAAAACAAGGTTCAAAGTTCATTATGTTAGCTAATCAGGAAATTTTTAATTATGCAAACATCTGTTTTGCGGCTTTGGCAAAAGAGCAATGAAAGAAGGCAACGATGATATTGAAAATCCTATTTATAAACAACCAATCGAATCTATAAATGATTGGAGAATATTATTTGCATGGCTCCAACCGATTAGGTCTTACAGACTGTATCAACCGTCTGCTTTGACTCATCCCGGAAGAAACATCCCGGTCGTAGATGCAGAAAAACGACATTAAATAAATAAGTATGCGACAGGATTGCCGAAAACTGTATAGAGTAGGCCAAATTTTTAAAACTTTATGTTATGAACATTTCAGAATTAAAAGGCGAATACCTGGAAGTTGCAAAAGTACAGGCAGGTTCGGAAGACAGCCTGTTACACAAACAAAACGTGACAGGTGTAGCAGTTGGGCACAAATTAAAAGATGGTAAGGAAACAGGCGATGTAAGCCTTACTGTTTATGTAGAATCAAAAATTGATAAAAATTTGCTTTCTGCAGACGAAAAGATTCCAGGTACTGTTGGAAAGTATAAAACGGATGTTGTGGAATCAGGATATATTTATGCAGGAAGCGATATTACCCTGCGGAACCGTGTTCGCCCGGCTGAGGGTGGATACAGCGTGGGCCATTTCAGTATTACAGCCGGTACTATTGCCACATGTGTTAAGGATATAAATCCCCCACTTGGAATTACCTCACGATATTATATCCTTAGCAACAACCACGTATTGGCCAATTCAAATAACGCCAACATTAATGATGCAATACTTCAACCAGGACCCATAGATGGAGGAGCCAATCCCGCCGATATTATAGCCCGCCTCAGTCGGTTTGTCCCCATTAATTTCGCTGGTGGGAATAACCTGGTTGATTGTGCTATTGCCGAAGGGAATTTTGATGATTTGAACCGGGAGGTTTACTGGATTGGATATGTAAACGGAACCGCCAATGCGGTAGTGGGAATGCAACTACAAAAAACAGGCCGTACGACCGGGCATACCACACAAAAAATAACTGCCATAAATGGCACGGTCAATGTAGGTTATGGCGCAGGAAGGGTAGCTAAATTTATTAATCAAATTATTACGCCTGTCATGGGGCAGGGAGGAGATTCAGGCAGTTTGATGGTTGACATGGAAAACAGGGCCGTTGGCCTTTTATTTGCAGGATCCGCAACCATTACAATTGCTTGTCCTATTGGGCCGGTACTCGGAAGTTTAGGGATAAAATTCCTCTGATTATTTACAAGCCCGGAACTACCGGATATCTTTTAATAAAGCTGTTCCGGGCTGTTTTAAGCAATTATTGTTTGTAACTTACATTATGCAGTATTTAATTTTTTTTTTACTTGGTTTAAATTTTTGTTGTATGCCTACAAATGAACAAAACATAAAAAATGCCTTGCAGGAAGCCGAAAAATTGATGACGGTTGAAGGTGTACAAGGCGTTGCACAGGGAAAGAGTAAAGGGAAAGATTGTATTTTAGTAATTGTATCCCAGCCCGAAAAAGAAATGGCCGGTAAAATTCCTGATTCAGTGATGGGATATGAAGTTGTACTGGAATTCAGCGGGCCAATACAAGCGCTGGATAGTCTTTAATGAATCTTCAAATTTCCCGGTTGCTTTTCAGCAGCTTTTTCATTGGGCAATTCCTTGCCATTGATCTTGTGTGTAGCTGCACTACTCTTAGACTGACCGACCGTATTAGTATTTTGCATTGCACCCTGGCCTGATTTCTTTTTATTTCTTATCATAGTTCCTTATCAATGCTTCCGGTTCCGCTGCGTTGTGTAATATCACCAGGCC
>JANOTW010000365.1:0-11825 GCA_031416575.1 Ferruginibacter sp. | reverse complement strand
AGATTTCCTAAATCTTTAATTCCATTCATACCTCCAGAAATCTCAATAATTTTGTCATGTGTTTTAATAGCATATGCTGCTGTAAAGTATAAAAACCTCATTTTTTACCTGTCTTTTAAACGTATGAATACATCTTTATTTTCTTCAAGTCTTTCTTCAAATGTTTTACTTTTTTCACCAAGGAAACGGTCAAAATCACTTAGCGGAACACTTTTCAAATACTGCCTGAGTTTTTCGTGCAAAACTTGTCTGAAACCATAATCTCTTGAAGCCATTTTAATGCAGGCATCTTCAATTAAAGGTTTATATAAAGGATGTTTAGAAAAGGCGTCTAGTAGCTCTTCCATTTCTAATTGTGTTAATTTCCGATTACGCTTTTTTGATTTTTGTTCCATTTCATGAGCTAAGCCATTTTCAAAAGAGGCAATTATTTTTAAAACCTCCCCATACATTGTATCTCTTGGATTTTCGCTATCTTCCAGTTGAAGTATGTGCTTATACTCTTTTGCATTTTCATTAAAAATTGATTTATATATCTTGTCAGTGAAGAATGAATATTTGGAAATGTCCATATCAACGTACTTATTTAAAGCACTTGTAAATTCTTTTCTGTAGTGTGGCTCTTTTAAAATAGCAGAAAAAAAATCTTCATCTCTTTGATTTACAAATTTCGCCGATCCTCCAAGTTTGTGATTTATAGTATCAATAACTATATCCAACATTTTATTCCTCAATGCCCTCGCCTTTTCGCTTTCAGATAGCAACATGCCCAAATTCAATAATGCTCTGAAATTAAAAACTCCAAGTTGCGGAGCTTTTGAACCTTCTTCCAGCATATGACCAAATTGATTTTTGAATTCCTTCAATTTTTTACCTTTTAAAACCTCATATCCATTGTGTTTTAACTCGTTTTCGAATTGATTTAAGTATCTTATGATTGTTCCTCTATCAACTACATAAAAATCTGTTACCTGTTGAATTGTAAATTTAAATTCATCATTAAATAACATGCCTGTTAACCCTAAATATTCTTGTAGCTTTTCAACTGCATATTTATTATTTAAAACATTCTGCCTATCAACCGTGGATTTAGTTAAATCATTCATTAGTTAATTTGTTAAACTGTGGAAAACTTGTTTATTGTTTGTTGCATTGATGCAACAAACAATAAACAAGTAGTTGGTAATCAATATACTGAAAGAAAAAAAAAATTTTTAGTATATTGAAATTACGAAAAATGTGTATAAATATCTGTCACATCAATCCAAACTGCTTTGCATGATGCACCACATGTTTATAATGCAGCAATACCCATTCTTCAAAATCAAGGTCTCCAAATACGGGATGTTGAGTGGTTAAGCCGGGGTTGTTATTAAATTGGTGCAGGAAATCCTGTATTTCTTTTTCCAGGTCATTCACAGCATCTTCAAAGCTTGCAAAATACACAGGTAACTCATATTAAAAATAAGGGTAAAACTAATAGAAACATTAGGGAGAAATTGTTTGTCGCACAAATGCAACAAACAATATGTAAAGCATTGATTGTTATTTATTTAAACGCACTTAAAAGCAAAAATAGTTTATTCAAAACGCACACAATTACTTACATCAGCCCATACTGCTTCAAATGATGCACCACATGTTTATAATGCAGCAATACCCATTCTTCAAAATCAAGGTCTCCAAATACGGGATGTTGGGTGGTTAAACCAGCGTTATTATTAAATTGGTGCAGGAAATCCTGTATTTCTTTTTCCAGGTCATTCACTGCATCTTCATAGCTTGCAAACTGAACAGGTAATGGCTCTTCGGGCAATACAGGCGCTTTTGTGTTTTCCCTGAACTCTTTATCACTACGTAAAAATTCTTTAAATTTTGGCAACTGATCCACCGGGGTAACCAATGGAAAATGTAGCTTGTTGGTGGAAACCCTGAAAAACCCCGAAATATGCTCTACCATTTGCTGAGCATTCATTTTACCCCATTTCATAGTAGCATCGGAGGGTAAGGTTTTTAATAGCGTAACAAAACCCGAAGAAATGAAATTAAGTTTTTGCTGATCCATCTTAGCTGTTTTGGATTCAAGGTAAAACAAAAAAGCGGTCATACGACCGCTTCTTAACTTATACGATAAAAACATTTATTGCAGAACGGCGGCATCAATCTCTTTACATAGGCCATCAAATATTTCCTCTATACTTCCTTCACCCTTTACCGTTACTAATTTGTCAAATTTTTTGTAGTAATCGGCTACGGCGGCTGTTTTATTATTATACTCGGCAATCCTCGCCCTTATTACTCCTTCATTATTGTCATCACTTCTTCCGCTGGTTTGCCCACGTTTTAACAACCGGTTTACCAATTCTTCTTCACTTACATCCATAGCCAGCATCGTGTTAATGGAAGTACTTTTTAATTCCAATAATTTGTCCAATGCTTCCGCCTGGGCCGATGTTCTTGGAAAGCCATCAAATAAAAATCCTTTTGCATCGGGGTTAGTCTCCAAAGCAGAACTGATCATGCCTATTACCACTTCATCGGGAACTAACTGGCCCTTGTCCATTAAGTTTTTCGCTTCAAGGCCCAATGGGGTTTTTTGGGCAATTTCCGAACGTAATAAATCGCCGGTGCTAAGATGCTTTAACCCATACTTTGCAATCAGTTTTTCACTTTGTGTCCCTTTACCGCTGCCCGGGGGGCCGAAGAGTATTAAATTCAACATATTTTCTTGCTAACCTTTGTAAAGCAACAAATATAAACTACCATCCTTTAAAATCCTTTAACATTTGTAATAATTTGTTGAAAAACCATGATTTCTTTTAAAACGTAGCTTAAAAACTATTTAAGTGTTAGATTGTTTAGTAATTATGAAAAACCCAGTTTGCATTTTCAGTGTAATACTATTTCTCGTTACCGGATGTAATTCTTCGAATGACAAAAAAAACGATACCTATATGGATTCAATTAATAAAACCAATCCCCATTACTCAAATTCGGATACGGGTAAAATAAACCTTAACAATGCCGAATGGAATAAAATATTGCCAAAAGAAGTGTATGCAATTGCAAGGGAAAAAGGAACAGAGCGGGCTTTTTCGGGAAAATATAATAACCACAAGGAACCAGGTACTTATTATTGTGCGGTTTGTGGCAATCCATTGTTTAACAGCAATGGAAAGTTTGAAAGCAGTTGTGGCTGGCCAAGTTTCTTTGAACCCATCAATAAAGGGAGTATCATATATGCACCTGACAATACACACGGCATGAAACGGACGGAAGTAATGTGCGGCAGGTGTAAGAGCCACCTGGGCCATGTATTTGAAGATGGCCCTCCGCCAACAGGTTTGCGTTATTGTATTAACTCGGTGATATTGGATTTTGACAAGGCTAAAAATGCTGAAAAAAACTTTAAAGATTCCCTTCCGGGAAAAAAGTGAATGTTCAGAAATAATATAGTGCTACATAAATAAAAGGGGTGCATCCCAAATTGAAAAAAATACTAATATATTAAGATTTTGAATTGACGGAGCTGTATAGCCGACGGAAGTATATTTCTTTTTATAAAACGCAATTAAAGATCCACATTGGTATGCGGTACACGAGTGATTATTATTTCTTTTTCCCAAAAAGAAATAATAACAAAATCATATTTGCAACGATGTTTAATTGAAATACTTCTGTCCGGACAATAGAAAAAAGCATGGTTGTACAGAAATGAACCCCACTAAAACTTATAGTAATTTATGTTTGATAAATAAAATGCACCCTCAATAATATTACTGATATTTAATGTTAATCCTTACTATATCCGCACATTGGAAACTACCCGAAAAAATGAGCTGGCTGAAGTACTCCCCTTTAGGGGACGGGGGCAAAATGAACTCTTCAAATATCTCCCCGCTAACATGCTGCTTCCCGACCGCCTGTTAATTTTTGTTTGGTAACATCCATCTTTTTTTGCAACTTCATTTACTAAACTAAACTTAATGAGAAAATTGAATATCCTGCTGGCATTATTTATTGTTACGAATCTGTCTTTTGCCCAAAAAATTTCCACCGATCAGTTTAAAAATTTAAAACCACGCAGCATAGGCCCGGCGGGCATGAGTGGCCGGGTTACCTCCATTGATGCGCTGCACAGCAATCCCGATGTAATTTATTTGGGAACGGCATCCGGCGGTGTTTGGAAAACTGAAAATGGCGGAAGCAACTGGCAGCCCATTTTTGATGAGCAGTCAATTTTAAATATTGGCGCTGTTGCCATACAACAATCCAATCCATCGGTTTTGTGGGTGGGTACGGGAGAAGGCAATCCAAGAAATTCCTTGAACCTGGGCGGCGGTATTTATAAAAGCCTGGATGCCGGTAAATCGTGGAAATTGATGGGGCTGGAAAAAACAAAAAATATTCACCGTGTTATTATTGACCCCACTAATGCCAATACAATATATGCTGCTGCGATAGGAAACCCATACTCGGAACATGCGGAGAGAGGTGTGTATAAAACTACTGACGGGGGCGATACCTGGAAATTGATACTACATACCAATGATACCAGTGGCTGTGCCGAACTGGTGATGGACCCCACTAACCCCAATAAGCTGATAGCCAATATGTGGCAGCACCGCCGCACTCCATACAGCTTTAAAAGCGGTGGGCCCGGAAGTGGTTTATACATCACTTATGATGGCGGTAAAAACTGGGAAAAATTAGGAAAAAAGCACGGTTTGCCCGATGGGGATTATGGCAGGGTTGGCGTAACAATTTCCACCAGTGAACCTAAGCGTATCTATGCCCTGGTAGAAGCTACCAAAAACGGGTTGTACAAAACCGATGACGGGGGTTTTAAATGGGAGCTGGTAAACAGCAATGCTACCGATGTTACAAACCGGGCTTTTTATTTTCAGGATATACGGGTAGATCCGTTGAATGAAAACCGTTTATACAATATCAACCAAATGATCAGTATGAGCGAAGATGGCGGCAAGTCCTTTCAGAACGTGATCCCGTATTTTGGCATTCATCCCGATCACCATGCATTCTGGATACATCCAACAAACCCTAATCTTATCATTGATGGAAATGACGGCGGAATAGGCATCAGCCGTGACAGGGGCCGTACCTGGAAATTCGATGAGCAATTACCTGTTGGCCAGTTTTACCATATCAATGTGGATAACGAAATGCCCTATCATATCATGGGTGGCATGCAGGATAATGGAAGCTGGAGAGGGCCCGCCTATACATGGATGGAAGGCGGTATAAAAAATTATTTTTGGGACAATCTTTGGGGTGGTGACGGCTTTGATGTAGCACCCGACCCACAGGATGCCAACTGGGTTTACGCCATGGCCCAAAAGGGTGGATTAGGAAGGTACAATGTTGCCACGGGTGAACAAAACAGCCTTCAGCCACCGATAGCCGATTTAAAAACAAGGTTACGGTTCAACTGGAATGCAGCATTTGCCCAGGCGCCGGATGATGCCAATACTATTTACTATGGCAGCCAGTTTGTACACAAAAGCAACAATAAAGGTTTTACCTGGCAAATTATTTCGCCGGATTTAACCACCAATGATACCGCACAACAGAAGCAGGATGAAAATGGCGGGCTGTCAGTGGATATAACCGGCGCCGAGAATTACAATACTATTTTGTGTATTGAACCTTCCTCAAAAGATAAAAATGTTATTTGGGCAGGTACCGATGACGGCAATGTGCAACTGACAAAAGATGGTGGCAAAACCTGGGTAAATTTCCGTGGCAAAATTGCAGGAATGCCATTGGGCGCCTGGATTGCTCAGATAAGGGCAAGCAGGTATAATGCCGGAGAAGCTTTTGTTGTGTGCAATGATTACCGCAGAGGGGATTTTAAGCCCTATATTTTTCGTACAAAAAATTATGGCCAAACCTGGGAGCTCATGTTGAATGAAAACAAGGCGAAAGGCTTTGCATTGTGCATGATCCAGGATCCTGTAGAACCCAACTTGATTTTCGCTGGAACCGAACAGGGGCTTTGGGTAAGCTTTGATAACGGAGCCGGTTTTCAGCAATGGAAAAACGGTTATCCTTCCGTTTCCACCTACGATTTAGCCATACAGGAAAGAGAGGCGGACCTATGTATCGCTACTTTTGGCAGGGCTTTGTATGTAATGGATGATATTCGCCCATTAAGAAAAGTAGCGGCTAACAACGGGAATGTAATCACCAGGAAGTTAACGGTGTTTGAAGCCCCTGCTGCTTACCAGGCGCAGTTTAAAAGAAAATCAGGTTACGATTATAGTACCTGGGGCTTGTATGATGGACAGAACCGGAGCCGGGGAGCATCCTATTCTTTTTATTTAAAGCCGGCAGATAAGGCGGATACAGCCAATAAATCCAAATCAGATTCGGTGTTAGTGAAAATATACACGCAAGAAAATGATTTGATAAGAACCATGAAAGTAAAAGCAGACACGGGGTTCAACAGGAATTACTGGGGTTTTGAAACGAAAGGGGTTCGCCAGCCTGGCGCTGCAAAACCAAAACCAAATGCACCCGAACCCGGCAGTGGCATGCCTGTTTTCCCCGGCACTTATAAAATAATTATTTCGTTGGGTAAGGAAGCCGATTCCGCCATGCTGGTAGTAAAGCCAGATCCTGCGGTGATTGCGTCCAAACAATTATATGATGCAAAAATGGCCGCTTTAAAAAGGTTGGAAAAAAGTATCAATAAGGTAGTTGACATCACCGACCGCCTGACTGAAGCAGAAGAAACGATTGCTAAAGTGGAGGCGCAACTTAAAAATATGGAAAGCAAGGAAGCGGATAGTTTACGCAAATCCGGAAAGGCAATGATGGATTCAATAAAAAAGATCCGCAATTTTATAATGGGTACACCGCAGGAAAAGCAAGGCTACGGAACACCTTACGAAATTACGGTGAATGACAGGTTGAGAGAGGCAAGTAGTGAAGTGATTAGAAAAAATAAAATACCTGATGCCCAGGAGTTTGGGTTAATTGTCATCGCGGAAAGCCTGGTAAAAGAGGCTATTCAAAAAACCAATTTGTTTTTTGATAGTAAATGGAAGGAATACCAAAAACAGGCGGATGATACACCAATGAAAATTTTTAAGGATTTTAAGGTTATTGAATAAAGGGGCAATGGTAATTTTCGCAAAGATGCTTCGGTTCTGGATTTCTGATTTGTGGAAGGGCCGGGTACAGGCTTTTTAATTTTTTTTGTACCGGACAGAAGTGCGTTAATCAGGCATTGTTGCGTTGATAATCCCGATAGCGTATGCGTGTCGGTACAGTCTATCCCGATAGGTGGCGTATCGGAACACTTCTATACAACCATGTTTATTTTGTTGTCCCGGCAGAAGAATTTCATGGCATTCCCGATAAAAATCGGGATTTCGCAATACAGTTTTTTGTCCAAGCTATAATTCATTTCTCAACATCGTTGCGTCGCACTCTTGTACTGAATACCATTGGGGAACTTTAATTGCGTTATACCGGGCGGTTCATCAGGCGCAATTAATGAACAGGTAGAAGACCTCCCCGCTTGCCTGCGGGGCCGGGGGCAAAACAGGGCCTTCAAATTATGCCCCCCTTTAAAAATCAGTTTGCCCTTTGAAAATAAATGACCAGTAAATTTTACCCTGGTTGTTATACTGCACAACGGGTAAATTAGTGAATTTTGTTTTGTTTGATATCCAAATAAAATAGCCTACCCCCATCCCCTGAAGGGGTGATGATTGTTAATTTAAAACGCAATTAAAGATCCCCAATGGTATGCGGTAAAAGTGAGTGACACAACGATGTTGAACAAGGAAATATAGCTTGGACAAAAATCCTGTATTTCGAAATCCCGACCTGTGCCGACCTTTCGGCATTTCATCGGGAATGCCCATTGCGTAAAAGCCTGGACAAAAAAATTTATTCACGTTTTTATCCGTTGCGAAGTATAATAGTTAAACATCAGCCCCGGCATATTTGGGTACTTGCCCCGATTTTTTATCGGGGCATCCCGATGTTACACTTGAATCGGGAGTAATGAATACCATTGTGGACCTTTACCCACATTAAAATTAAGTGATGAAAAGGCCTCACCCGTTTTGAAAACCTGTAAGGCCTTTTATCAATAAGATTCAAAAAAAAGCATTGAAATAAATAAATTATGGCTGAAAGAAATTATATAAAAATTGGCATCGCCGGGCCGGTTGGTTCCGGAAAAACCGCTTTGATTGAAAGGCTGACCCGCTTGCTGAGCAAGGATTACAGCCTTGCGGTAATCACCAATGATATTTATACAAAAGAAGATGCGGAGTTTTTAACGCGAAATAGTTTGCTGCCTGCGGAAAGGATCATCGGCGTGGAAACCGGTGGCTGCCCGCATACAGCCATACGCGAAGATGCCAGTATGAACCTGGAAGCAGTGGAAGAAATGGCCAGCCGTATCCCGGATGTTGAAATTATTTTTATTGAAAGCGGCGGTGATAATTTATCAGCCACTTTTAGTCCCGACCTTGCCGACCTTACCATTTTTGTAATTGATGTGGCCGGGGGAGATAAAATTCCCCGTAAAGGCGGCCCGGGTATTACAAGGAGCGACCTGTTAATAATTAATAAAATTGACCTGGCGCCTTATGTAAATGCAGACCTGGGAGTGATGGAAAGGGATGCCCGTAAAATGCGCAATGGCAATCCATTTATTTTTACCAATTTATTGAGCCTCCAGGGACTTGATAGTATAGCAGGCTGGATAAAAAAGTATGCGCTATTGGAAACTGTGGATGAACCCATCTTATGCCGGTGATAGCGACACTTCATATACAAACCGCAGTTAGGGGAAACAGCACGTACCTCAAAAATACTTATTGTACCACTCCTTTTAAAGTAGCCAATATTACTGAAGATAAAAAAGCTGATCCATTGCATTTGATGTTGATGAGTTCTTCTCCCGGCATTTTGGATGGTGACCAATATCAGCAAAAAATAGAACTGGAGGAAGGGTCCTCCATGCAATTACACACACAATCTTACCAGCGGTTGTTTAATATGAAGCAAAGCGCTTCCCAATCGCTGGAAGTATTTTTGTCGCCACATTCATCCTTTTGTTTTTTGCCACATCCAACCGTACCACATGCACAATCAGTTTTCAGGTGCACCAATAAAATTTACCTGGAAGAAAACTGCAGCCTCGTCTTTGGAGAAATATTAACCTGCGGCAGAAAATTGAATGGTGAAGTATTCTTGTTTTCTAAATACCATAATATAACCGAAGTATTCCTCCGGAATAAGCTGATCATTAAAGAAAATCTTTTGATTGAACCGGCTATTATTAACCTAAATGCTATTGGCCAATTGGAAGGGTTTACCCACCAGGCCAGCTTAATTTACCAACATGCGACAGCGCAGGTAAAGCCATTGAGTGAGTTGGTTAATGCCTTTTTATCAGAACAAACAGGAATTATTTTTGGCATAACCGCAGCCCCCGAAAACGGTTTGATTGTAAGAATACTCGGGCATAAGGCAGAACAATTGCATGGCTGTTTGAAATCCATTGCCGCTCTTTTACCACAACACATCAAACTTAAACCAATCGTTCATGGTAGCTGAAATGGAAATATTGATCATTGCGGCCATTTCTGTTGCCGGGCTGCACACATTAACCGGCCCCGATCATTATTTGCCTTTTATCGCTTTGTCAAGGAGCAGGGGTTGGCCGCTTTCCAGAACAATTGGCTGGACAATTATTTGCGGATCAGGCCATGTTTTAAGCTCGGTAATATTAGGGCTGGGTGGCGCTGCATTGGGCTGGTCATTGTCAAAATTAAGCTGGCTTCAAAACATCAGGGGAGGTATTGCAGGTTGGGTAATGTTGTTGTTTGGTTTTTTATATGGTATCTGGGGGTTGTACCGGGCAATTAAAAATAATTCACATAAGCATTTTGACTTACAGCAGAATGGTGATATCTATGTTTACCAACATGATCATGGAGCAGCCATTTCGCCAAAAGAACAGTACAAAGTTACGCCCTGGGTGATGTTCATCATCTTTATACTGGGGCCATGTGAACCAATGATACCCCTGCTTTATTTTCCGGCAGCCCAAAGCAGTTGGTGGGGAATGGGCATTCTTATTGGCATCTATACAGTGGTTACTTTAATTACCATGCTTATATTAGTATTAGCAGGCTACTACGGAATTGCATTTGTAAAAACTGAAAAGCTGGAGCGATGGGTACACGCATTGGGAGGATTGACCATATTTATTTGCGGGTTGGGGATGTTGTGGATGGGGTGGTGAGGTATAGAAGCTCCACCTATCCTTTCAAATGGGAAGGAAATGGAGGAGGTTAAAGCGAAGATTGCATGGTATCACTACTTCTTGCCCCGCATTTGAAAATAAAATTTAGTCGCAAATTAAAAGTGTCGTCACTATTCAATCTGATGCTGTTCACAAAAAGCCTTCTGGCTAAGTCCGCTTTGCTGCCAGGTTTCAATTAATGAAAACATGGCATTACCATATTCAGTTGCTGCACGCATGGTATCTTTGTTTAGGTACGCAAAAATATTGCAGCAGCTTAAAATTTACAAGACGTGGTTAGATGGTCGCTTACTTTGCTGCCGATGCAACTTTTTTATGTTGAAAAGTTTTTTAGTTGTTTTTTAGTGTATGTAAAATATAAATGCTACTTTCACTTTCTCTTATTACCTCTACTACCCTTACATCCGATGCAAAACCAATTGCTTTCCATTATTTTTATTTTTACCCTGGTAGTTTATTTTTACCAGTAATATCCTTTGAATTGCAGTAATAC
Organism: Ferruginibacter sp.; assembly: GCA_031416575.1. GTDB lineage: Bacteria > Bacteroidota > Bacteroidia > Chitinophagales > Chitinophagaceae > Ferruginibacter. The sequence continues at coordinate 1,017 of JANOTW010000365.1, read as the reverse complement.
GCTTATGGGCTATGATATTCTTACTTGAATATTTTCCCTTTTGATTTTCGTCTTTTTTCCAATTATCCCCTCTAAAAAACCTTTGGTTCTTTTTTTTCGTACTATCAGGTACTGCATTGTAATGGCTCTACGTCAACGTAATTTTTTGCGGAAAAATTAAATGATCATTTTATATAATTTTCAGGCATATACAAACAGAAATATAATTACTGTGTTTACCGTCACCTTTAATAATAAAAACCATGGAAAATTTTTACACTTCATACACCAAAGTAATAGAGAATAAAACCTACTATTTTGTAAAAAAATTCTTGATATTTCCTGAATTTAAAGATGTAGCGCCAGTAATGGAAAGTTACGGTATGCATACAGATTTTAAAAAGGCATGCGGCATTGCCTCAATACATGACCCCAAAATCAGGGAACAACTTTTGAATGAAGCAGAAGGAACTATTCAACAGGCGAAAGTGATTGATTTGAACTCTTCGAATTTTTCCGGGAAGAGCGCAACCAGTTAGTTTTTTTGAATATTGCCGGTGTTCTTAACCTGCATTGTGATTATTGCATATTTATATGCTGGCAGTAAAAAAACGCTTGCGTATAGGTGGCCAATTCAAAACTTCCCGTGCATTATGTGAGGTAAATGATAATCGTTGAATGATTTTTAATTGAATGGTGTAGGGTTCAATATCATTACTCAATCTTTTTCAGCCGTTTTTAATTTCCCATTGTACCAGGTGGATGCATTTACTGGCAAGCCCCTGGCTTTTGCCCTTGGCTCCAGTGGAAAAAACTGTAGCCCCGCCACCATGCAACTAATAAGCATCATTGAACAAGGTGGCCTGAAAGAAGCGCTTTTTATAGCAGACAAGGAACATTTTACCCAGGAAGTAACCGACTACTTTTATCAACATCCCACATTTGATATATTGATGCCGGCACCGGAAATTAAAAAGATAACCAGCAGTATTGATCAATTGGAATACAATCCGCTTTGGGCCGGATATGCACTGGCCG
>JANOTW010000364.1:0-4671 GCA_031416575.1 Ferruginibacter sp. | reverse complement strand
GTTATCGTAATATTTGCCTTCAAGGTCTTCGGAACGAAGGTTCTCCATCTTCACGAAATCCGGAACACCGATAACATCCCTAAAAAACTTTTCCGCAGCCTGGATGTCGCTTACTACCCATGCTATTTGGCTGAACCGTGAACCGAATGATGTTTTTGTTGAATGTATTTCCATAAAATTATTATTAGGGATGAAAATTGAGGATAATAATGCGCCCTACGTTAAGCATTACTTTTTGTAGTAATGAAAAATGAGCAGAGTAAAATCTGATTGACATTGCCACCATCAAAATGATTAACTGCCACCCGGCGCAATATTCTGATTAAGCCGGAACAAATTCTCCGGATCATATTTAGATTTTAATGCCGCCAGCCGTTGATAGCTTTCCCCATAAGCTTCTTTGACCCTCTCTTCACCTTCTATTCCCAAAGCATTTACATATACCCTATTGCTTGTATAATCCTGCATCGCTTCATAAAATTTCCGTGTCCAGCTAATATGCTTTTCATCTTCCTCCCGGTTTACCCATTGCGAAATAATGACAAGGTCGTATTCAGCTTGCCGGTGCGGATAAGCAGTACCGCCTTCAGGTTCGTGGCTGGCTACGCCACCATAATATTCCAGGATAATAGCAGTATAAGGTGAAGTAACGGTGGCTGCATTTGAAATAATAATATCAATGGCTTCATCCGAAAGGGCTTTAAGGAAACCCGATTTCCAGTAATAGCGGTTGCCATGTGGAAAAGGTGCATCCAGTATGGTCTGCATTTCTATATAAGATTTAGGTTGAAACAAGTCAGCTATAGGCGATCCAAATTCACGAAGAGGTTTCAAAACAGTTTCTGCTTTTTCCGGGTCACCACTATAGCATCCAACGAATGCAATAACGGGAAACCCATCAGGTGAAGTCAACAAACCGGTATATAATGTCAATTCATCAGGCGCTGTTTTCATGAATTCCCGATAAAATTGAATAACCTCCTTCGCATTATTTTGCGGATAGAGGATCATTCCGCCAACAACTTTACCAAGTTTGTATAACTGAAACTTCATAGAAGTAACAATACCAAAATTGCCGCCACCTCCCCGGATACCCCAGAACAGTTCAGCGTTTTCTTTCGGGCTTATTTTTAAGAGGCTGCCATCCGCCGTTACAATTTCTGCTTCTATAAGATTGTCACAACTTAAACCATGCTTGCGCACCAGCCATCCCACGCCACCTCCTAAAGTAAGGCCGGCCACACCAGTAGTGGAAACCAATCCACCTGTGCAACTAAGTCCATATTTTTGAGTGGCGTTATCAAAGTCGCCCCAGGTAGCGCCGGTTTGTACCTCAGCAACCTGCTTATCAGGATCTACTTTCACTGATCTCATGAGCGAAAGGTCAATCATGATACCATCATCGCAAACAGCATTGCCGGTAACATTATGCCCCCCTCCTTTAACAGATACAAGCAGATTGTTTTTTTGTGCAAACTTTACAGCTTGTAAAATATCATTACTGCTAAGGCATTGAGCGATGACAGCAGGTTTTCTGTCTATCATACCATTCCATACTTTTCTTGCTGTTTCGTACCCACTATCCCCCTCCATGAGGATATTGCCTTCAAAATTCTGTTGTAAATCTTTTACGGTATCTGCTGTTAATTTGCCTGAAGCAAAAATGTTTTCGGGAGTCATTGGTTAAAATATTTAAAGGTTAAAATGAAAATTGGGTGTTTTTTTATTGAAGAAGAATATTATCAAACAATCTTATTAGCTACAACTACAGCATACGCTATTTTACTATCGTTTTACCCATACACAGCGCCATCACAACTATGGCTGATTAATAAACCAGGTTGATCCAATATTGCACTTTCAATGGTACAGAATGATTTGTCGAAATTATCTTGTGAGAGAGAAAACAATTAAAGCCAATTTTTTTTTGAAGCCTTGCAAAATTTATACTTGCCTTATTATTTATACACAGAACCCGTAGTATTTATAGGGCGGGAGGCTAAAAGAAAATCTTTTTCAAATTTACTATTTATTACAATTTAATCAATCACCCATTTGTTGTAGTCCTAATGTTCTTCACTCAACAGATAAACGATGAATATCAAAAAAAAATTACGCTCTCATTTAGTGGTTAGGGGCATGATTGCCATGATATTTATGAATAGCTTCAGAGCGGTTGCTAACATGCAGCTTCTGATAAATATTAAAACAATGACGCTTTACTGTTTCTATACTGATGGTGAAGCGGCTCGCAATTTCTTTGTACAATAAACCCTGTTCTAATTGTTCAAGTATTTCCTGTTCCCTGGGGGTTAGTTGTGTTAGTTCAGGGTTTGCTGTTTTATTAAAAGCCGTTACTACCTTCCGGGCTATTTCATTGCTCATTGGGCTTCCACCATTTTTCAGATCAACAATTGCTTCCAGCAGTTTTGCGGGTGAGGTAGATTTAAGGATATAACCATGGGCACCGGCCTGCAGTGCCTTGAATATTTTTTCATCTTCATCATAGGCCGTACACATCATACAGAGTGTAGCGGGGGAATCTTTTTTTATATATTTCACCAGTTCAATGCCATTCATACCCGGCAGATTGATATCCACCAGTGCAATATCGGGTTGCAAAGCCTTTATACCTTTTATAGCTGTTTCCGCATTTTCATAAGTGCCGGCACAAGTAAACCCTTCCGAACCGTTGAGCAAAACCTCCAATGCGTTGCGGTAACTATCCAGGTCTTCTATTATTGCTACTCTTATCATAATTATTCTTTGGAAATGTACAATTAAATATTACAGCTTTTAATCACCCTTTTGTGTTATTCCCAAAAATGGCAAAACAAACAGCACCATTGTTCCATTGTGATTCTTTATTTCCATACTTCCTTTTAAATCCTTTACCCGCTGCTGCATATTGCGAAATCCATTGCCTGTTCCATTTTGCAACGTACCATCAGGAATACCTTTCCCATTATCATGGATAGTGAGCTGCAATGCATCGTTGATGGTAACCTTTATCTTAACTTCTTTAGCATGGGCATGTTTCACCACATTATTCAGTACTTCTTTCAAGAGTAGAAAAATATTTCGGCGGGTAATACCATCCACTTCTATATCCGGTATCTTCTCCGGCTGTTTAAATATGCAGTCAATGCCTGCATCATCCAGGCACTTTACGGCATAACGCCGCATATAGGCTATGAGACCCTGCAGGGAATCATTGTTTACATTCAATGCCCATACGATCTCATTCATCTTTTGTATTAACTCACCGGAGGAAGCTGAAATTTTTGATAGTTGCTGATGCGGGCTGATAGTAGAAATATTCATTTCACTTAATAAACGGATGGCTGATAATTCGCCGCCCAGATCATCGTGCAGCTCGGTAGAGATACGCATACGTTCCAACTCAATCGCCTTTTGTTTTTCCAAAGCCTGGGTTTGAAGCATTTTTGTTTTATATACCAACCCGATATTCAAGCAAATAAAATCAAGCAAAACACCTATCTGTAAATAAATCGTCGTATCATTTGAGCCTATCCCCATCTTGGGTTGGGTGAGGCCAATGTACAAGGCAAGGCAGGCTCCCAATGCAACCAGGAAACTTCCTGCTATCAGGTACTTACTCAGCGGATAAACTTTCAATAATTTAAAAAGTAAAACAATTGACAGAATAAAAACTATACCAAATGCAGCGGCGAAACAATAACCTTCAATAACAAAATCATGTGTTAGGGCGACAAAAATAAAATTCAATAATGCGTAAGCGATTATAAAATTTTCAAGGATAATAATCCGTTTGTTTAAGACGGGATACCGGTTTTCAGTTTCAAGAAATTTTCTGCCAAACTTTATATAAAAACCAAATGCAAGAAATGAAAGAGATTTATCGGGCACAAGGCTGTTAAACCTGAAACTTCCAATAGCAGCATACTGATCCGGGCCCGTAATGTATTTTATAAGAAAATAGGCCGCTATTGCAAGTATATAAAAGGAATAATAGCCGTATTCAGCCCGCTTAAATAAAGACCATTGAATCACTATAAAAAGTAATTGAAAAAAAATGATACCGAAAAACAATTCCTGGTGAAGCATGGAAACTTTTAGTTTAATATAAAAAGTTAATGCAATTTTAACTAATGACAATATCTTCCTGAAAAGCTTTCCTGTAAAATTTACACCGATTGTATTGCCACTACTGAATCTTTGGAAATGGTTGTTCCTAAAATATTGGCAGAACGTTGAATGATCTTATTTAATTTTTCGGCATTATAATATTCCAACCTTGATTTGATAGCAAACCTTGAAAGCAAGGGCGCCGTTAATAAACCACTCCGGGTAGTAGCGCCAATCAACGTAAAAGGATTTAAAGTAAGTTGGATACTTCTTGCATTGGGGCCGCTATCTATCATGATGTCAATACGATAATCTTCCATAGCAGCATACAGGTATTCTTCCACTACTGTACTTAGCCGGTGTATTTCATCAATGAACAAAACATCATTGGGTTCAAGATTAGTCAGAAGCCCTGCAAGGTCTCCAGGCTTTTCTATTACCGGCCCCGAAGTTTCTTTTATTTTTACACCCAATTCATTGGCGACAATTCTTGATAGTGTTGTTTTTCCCAAGCCCGGCGGGCCGTGAAATAAAACATGATCCAGGGCCTCACCCCGCATT
>JANOTW010000363.1:0-1766 GCA_031416575.1 Ferruginibacter sp. | reverse complement strand
TTGCATCATAATAATTCGCCCCGTGCGCCGGGGTTATGGGCGGAGCTGGCAAGCAAACACAATGGAAAAGACAGATGGTACCTGGAGGCATTGGGCATTGGCGCCGATGATCAATGGGATAAATATTTTGCCGCTTACCTGGAAATAATTAAAGACCCGCTGCAAAATGCGGCATCACAGGATATTGTTTGGAGGGCACGTACGGATAAAGCGGTTAGTTACCTGGCCCGGCTTGCGGCCCGGCAGGAATTGCCTATAAACGACAGGCTAAGGTATTACCGGGCTTTTGATTTTAATGATGGCCCTTTAAAATCAAAACTATTATTAAGCATGATTGAAAATAATCTTTCACACGACACGGCTATTAATAAATTAGCGCTGCACCACCTCAATGATAAAACTGTTAACCGGTCGGTAGCTGCTCAAAAGGCCTTGAGGGAATTGTTGCTATCCGTGCAGGGAACCACTGAATACATAGAACTGGTTTCAAGGTACCAGTTGAAGGCGGAAAATAAAAATTTGCTGCAACTGGCTATAAATAAATATAAAGAACCTATTGGCAGAAATGCGGCGGGATTGCTATTAAAATTTGGCGGGTCCCCACTGGCATGGAAAACCATAAATGAAAAAAATGATACAATCACCAATGCTTTGCTAACTTCTATCAGCAGGGTAGGCAGTAAGGAGTCTATTGATATGCTTGAAAAAATAACCCTGTCCGCTAATTTTCCAATGGATACAAGAAAGCAGGCTGCATCGAAATTGGGTAAGAGCGGCGGGGCCGAAGACCGGGTTCTGACCCTATTAAAAGACAAGAAAATTCCGCCACAATTGTTGGCGGATGTGGTAGCAAGCGTGCAGGGTGCATGGAGAAAATCGGTTCGCACGGAGGCATTGGCATATTTACCAAATACCACTATACAGGCGGTTAAAAAAATACCGGTTATGAGTGAATTGCAAAATTTGAAACCAAATGCGATCATGGGTAAAAACATATTTACCAATGTGTGTGCAGTATGCCACCAGATAAATAAAGAGGGCCTCGAATTTGGGCCAAACTTATCCGAAATTGGTTCCAAATATCCAAAAGAAGGGTTGCTGGAAACAATTGTACGTCCCTCCGCTGGCATTAGTTTTAATAACGAAGGATACGAACTGAAATTAAAAGACGGGTCTACATTAACAGCTATAATTGCCAGTAAAACGGAAACAGATATTACCCTGAAATTACCGGGGGGCGCAAAGCAAAATTTAAAAACAAGCGATGTAAAATCCATGAAGCAATTAAAAGTGTCAATGATGCCGGAAGGTTTGCACGAAAGCATGACTGCGCAGGAACTTGCTAATCTGTTGGAGTATTTAGCAGGTTTAAAGAAAAAGCAATAAAGCAAAACTTAATTAAAAAACTTATAGTGAGCAAGGTTAAAAAAGTGAGGCACGGTTTTGTTGTCCGAACGAAGAAGCAGCTATGGGGATTCCCGAAAAATCGGGATTTCGCAAATACATTTTTTGTCCAGGCTTTATATCCTTGCTCAACATCGTTGCATTGGTACATCCCGATAGCGCAGCGTATCGTGGACGCACTCGTGTACTGAATACCATTGGGGATCTTTAATTGTGTTTTGTTATAACAATTTTTACCCCCTTTTGGAACACCCCGATTTTTCGGGAACGTAGAGACAAGGCAATGCCTTGTCTCTACAATCGGGCAATTGAACAATTGGCCAATCGGTTAACCGGCCAATCGTATAACCAACCAAACAAAT
>JANOTW010000362.1:0-2846 GCA_031416575.1 Ferruginibacter sp. | reverse complement strand
AGATATACCAATACCCGTATTAAAAACCATCGCTTCACAAAAACAGGGAATCGAAGAATTGTACGAAGAAATAATAGCGCATATCAATCATCATCAATTAAACAACAAACGATTCTGGCTGCTGGCGGAAAAAGCGTTTTTTCTAATTCAGCAAAAAAGAATGAAGGATATTAATAAAAATGAAATAAAAAGCAGGATTGAAGCAGCAGGAAAAGATTTTAACCTGTATACTTTTATTCAAAAATATTAAGCGTACGCAGGTGTTAATCTTCCATGTATGACTCACTATCGGCCATCCGCTTTGCATGAATCAAGCTGTCACTATACAACTATCATAATGGCTTCTACTCCTCCCCACCGCATCCAATAGGCGCACCCGGAGGCATCTCTTTGTGCATGGTTGGTTTAGCTTTTTCAGGCGCCTTCATTCTTTCTAATGCCAGCATAAAATGTGCTGATAAACTTGCATCTTTTACCAGCTTTTGTTGGGTTTCAATATATTTCTTTAAATCGCCCAGCGCTTTATACATCACCGCCTTTGTTTGATAAGAGGCATTATCGTCAACAGATACGGCTAGCAAATAAGTAAGCAGTATTTGTGCTGTTTGTTGTTGAATTAACTGTTCCATACCCTTTCTTACCGGCGCTTTCCAGGTACTGGCAAGTAACAGATTAATCATTTCATCTACACCCAGCCCGCCATTAACAATTTGGTATTGCACCATCCGGTTCAATCTTTCTGTATGGAATAAAAGAGACAGGGGAAAATCCGCCGCGGTTTCTGCGGGTGCCAACGCATCAAATGCAAGCCCGGTTCTTTTTTTAAATAATTCTCTCGTAAAATTGTAACCTGCGGGGCGAGGCGGAATTATTTGTATTATATTCTGCGGCAAAAGCAAAAATTTAGCGTCCATGCATTCTATAACGGCGTTTACAGCCTTCAACTGATCTTCTTTTGACAAGGCTTTTGTAATAACCTGGCCGTCATCCCGTACAGCATAGGTATAGTTTAACCCACCTATCCATTTTATAACAGCTTCCAACTGATAGCGATGAAATAAATACACCGGTACCAATACATCTTCCAAAGTAGCCATGGGCATGCCGGGCCGGATGTTATTTTCACCAAATTGCGCCAGCGCCTTATTGCGCACCTTTTTCATTTCATTCAATTCAGTAATTATATTGGCGCCATTGTCCCACAAATGGGCATTAGGATGTAAGCCGCCGGCCGCCCTTGCATCCCGGTCACTGATAAATTGCAATCCTTTTTTGGTAGCATTGGTAAGCATTGTATTTAATGCTCCGGCTTCACTGACGCCCCCGGAAAAATGCTGGTAACCCCAGGTGATAGCTACTTTGTCCCATTCGCCAATTTTGAGGTCATATGCATTACTCATATCAATTTCACCCTTTTCATTCATGCGCACCATGGGATGCGGATAATCCATTACACTGGCCCGGTTATTTACGCTGGATGCGTAATTATGTACAAGCCCTAAGGTATGCCCTACCTCGTGAGCTGCTAATTGCTTAAGCCTGTCCAATGACATTTTCAACATTTTGTCATCTGCCGGCAGCCCGTTTTCGAACGGCGCCATTAAACCTTGTGCTATTAAATAATCCTGCCGTACCCTTAAAGAACCTAATGTAACCTGCCCTTTAATGATTTCTCCGGTTCTTGGATCCACTACCGACATTCCATAACTCCAGCCCCTGGTAGAGCGGTGTACCCAATTGATCATATTATACCGGATATCCATGGGGTCGGCGCTGTCCGGCAAAAGCTTAACCTGAAATGCATTTTTATATCCTGCCGCTTCAAAGGCCTGGTTCCACCAACCGGCCCCTTCCATCAATGCGCTCCTGATTGGTTCGGGTGTTCCATTATCGAGGTAATAAATAATTGGTTTTACCGGTTCACTCATGGCCGCAGCAGGGTCTTTCTTTTTTAACCGGTGGCGTACAATGATCTTTTTATCTATCGGTTCACTTACCGGTGTACTGTAATCAAAATAAGATATATTGATAAAACTGCTCCTGATATCAAATACCCTGGGAGTGTAAGCTGTATCTGGCAATTGCACAAATGAATGGTGCATGCGCAGGGTAATAGCTTCGGGTGAAGGGGTTACCGTATTCACAAAATTACCCGTTATTCCGTCCGCATTTATTAATGTGATGGTAGTTTCAATTTCGGTATTGAATGGAAAATTTTTTGTACCCGGCAAATAAATCGCCGACCGGCTATTATCAAATGTGTAGATACCCTGTTGTAAAGCTTTTATCTTGTTGCCGGCTTTCATCGCATCCCTCAATAAAAAGCCGGTGGCATCTACCAGCATGCTCTTATCACTTTCCGCTTCCACGGTAAATCCCCATATGACGGGTTGTGTAAAGGATTGTTCTACAGCTTTTTTTTCATTTACATCATTTGTCAACGCACGGTAACTGTAATTCGGTTCTATCATCAAAAGCTTTCTGCCGGTCTTACTGAATTTAATAATCCTGGTATCGCCCAGTAAGCCCCTGTCAAGGCCAATATCGTTGGAACCTAACCCCGCAGGTAATGATTGCTGATATAAAATTTCGGAAGTGGAATTATTTATTTCGAGCCATATTTTACCGGCGACTTCATCCCAATAATAATTCAGGAATCCTTCCAGCTTTTTCATGCCCTTTGTTTTTTCTTCTAAGGAAGGTAATTTTTGCCCGCTTGCAAAGGAAGAAAGAAATAATAATGATAACAGGAAGTATTTCATGCGTAAAAAATTTGTGCGTACAAGATAAAGAAACTCTAATGGAGGAAACCAACCGAAAAAAAATGGGTGCATATTAACTTTTCG
>JANOTW010000361.1:0-3971 GCA_031416575.1 Ferruginibacter sp. | reverse complement strand
AATTGACTTTAAAGCTCCATTCAAACGTATATCTATGTACGATGCTATAAAAGAACATACGGGCATTGACATCAGTAACATGAATGAAGATGAATTAAGAGCTACTTGCAAAAGCTTGCATATAGAGGTTACAGACTCTATGGGCAAGGGGAAATTAATTGATGAGTTGTTTAGTGAAAAGTGTGAACATCATTATATACAACCTACATTCATTACGGATTACCCGGTAGAGATGAGCCCGCTTACGAAAAAGCACCGCAGCAAACCAGGCCTGGTAGAGCGTTTTGAATTAATATGCAATGGCAAGGAAATCGCCAATGCTTATACTGAGTTAAACGATCCGCTGGAGCAACGGGAGCGATTTGAAGAACAGGCCAAATTAATGGAACGCGGGGATGATGAAGCGATGTTTATTGATCATGATTTTTTAAGGGCCCTGGAATATGGCATGCCGCCAACCAGTGGTATTGGTTTTGGTATTGACAGGATCGCTATGTTGTTAACAAACCAACATTCAATACAGGATGTTTTATTTTTTCCGATGATGCGGCCGGAGAATTTTGAATAAGCTCCTTTTTTCTTGATCTTTTTAGAATATTATTAGTACCAATCAGTGAATTGATTCCCTGATTGGTATTATTAGTTTAGTAAGGATATTCTTATTCGTACCCTTGAGTTTTAATCATAAAGGGGGTTCATTAAAAAAAGAGTGGCCAGAGATAAAAATCTCCGGCCTTGCTTACCTCTGAAACCACAAGAAAAAGCGTTAAAATATTTTAATAAGGATATATTATTGTAATAAAAAAACAACACACAGATAGATAATACTATTGGGAAGGGCTTTCATTAAGATTTGAGAAAAAAAGTAACCGAGTAGATTGTAAAAGTAGCATTTTTCTTTAATAAATATTATTTTTTTTTATAAGAATTTTGCAACTGCTCAATTTCTTTCGAAGCCGGGCTTATACTTTTTCCTTTTTGGGTTATACCTCCATCGTGAAGCCCCTTTTTCACATGGGTAACTATAACCCCATGCTGAAAACCTTTCATTTGCCATGCAATTTTCATCCCAAATCATTTGTAAACAACGGATCCATATAGCAAACCAGCTTTCAATATTTTTCATAGGATGCCAAAATATGGCTGGCATAAATGAATTTTCTCCTTATTACAGCCCGGAAACAAGCCAATTAAAGCTACTCACAATTTAAGTTTGCAGGCAGGCATAGGAGGCTCCGTTCCAAAAATGGGTTACAGTAAAAGAAGAAGAAAAACTAATAAGTGTTAGTTTTGCTGGAAACTATTCTGCTAATGGCTAAAATACAAACCAGTAAGAACGGCACAAAAAAAGAAGTGATTATTCAAAAAGCGGCATTGCTCTTTAAAACAAAAAGCTATACGGCTGCTTCCATGAGAGATCTGGCTGTAGCGCTTGGCGTGGAAGCCCCCAGTTTATATAACCACATAGGATCGAAGAGTGAATTATTACAGGCTATTTGCTTTAAGGTAGGCAATAAATTTACTATGCAGATTGAGATGATTGAAAACAGTTCATCCGCCATTATCACTAAAATAGAAGCCATTATTCGTTTTCACATACAAACGATGCTTGAAAATTTTGATGAAGTGTATGTAGCCAACCATGAGTGGAAACACTTGCAGGAGCCTTTTTTAAGTGATTTTTTGAATATCCGGCGGAGTTATGAAAAAAGCCTCATTACCTTAATTGAAACGGGCATTGAAAAAAATGAAATAAAAAATACCAACCCTTATGTGGCGGTATTAACGATATTATCGGCGGTGCGTGGGCTTGAGTTTTGGCAAAGAAATAAAAAAAATGTATCACAGCAGGTGTTGGAAAATGATATGGTAAATCATTTGATAAATGGTATGGTAAAATAATTTTATGGCAGTACATTTTCACCCGCTTACAATAAAGAAGGTCTATAAAGAAACTCCTGATTGCGTTATTATTACTTTTGATATTCCAGGGGCACTGAAGGATTTGTTTCAATATGCCCATGGACAAAACGTAACCCTGAAAAAAAATATTGATGGAGAAGAAATACGCCGTTCTTATTCAATATGCTCCGCTCCTTTTGAAAACAGGTTAAGCGTAGCTGTTAAAAAAGCCGCTACAGGAAAATTTTCAACTTACGCCAACGCTCACTTTAAAAAAGGAGATATAATAGATGTATTGCCGCCTACCGGCAGCTTCAACACGCCATTAAAGACAGACAACAAAAAGAACTACCTCGCATTTGCGGCTGGTAGCGGTATCACACCCATCATTTCTATTATTAAAACCACTTTAACTACCGAGCCGGCAAGTTCGTTTACGCTTGTGTTTGGTAATCGCAGCCGTGGCTCCATTATTTTTTTTGAAGAATTAGCCGGATTAAAAAATAACTATGTAGAGCGTTTCAATTTTATCAATATACTTAGCAGGGAAAAAACGGAAGCCGCTATAAATTTTGGAAGAATCAATTCAAAAAAACTGGTTGAACTTCAAAAACTGGTTGATTTTAAAAGTATGGATGAAACATTTATTTGCGGCCCGGAGGAAATGCTTTTTGCCGTTAAGGAATTTTTAGAAAAGGAGGGAGTTGATCAAAAAAAAATACATTTTGAATTATTTACTACACCCGATAGCAAGATAGCCGGACCAGCACATTCTATCCCTACCGAAAATACAGGGCCAAAAAGTAAGATCACCATTCAGTTGGATGGAAGAAGTTTTGATTTTGACCTGGCATTTAACAGCGAAAGTATTTTAGATGCAGCATTAAACCAGGGAGCGGACCTGCCTTATGCCTGCAAAGGCGGGGTATGCAGTACCTGCAGGGCGAAACTTACGGAAGGTGAAGTAAAGATGGATGTAAACTATGCGTTGGAAGCTGAAGAACTTGCCAAAGGATTTATACTTACCTGCCAGAGCCATCCGTTAACTGAAAAAGTAGTGATAGATTTTGATTCAAGATAAGCCCCGTTGCAATCGGGCAGGATTACCCAAAATACCGTTGCCATTATATTGAGCTCATCTTTTAAGTTAATGTTTTTGTTTATTTAACAGGCATTTGTTTTCAAGGTCCCTACATGCGTGGGTATTGTCTCATTTCTATACCACCTTTTTATTTTGTTACCCTGGGCTCAAGTATTTCATAGCCTGCCCCGCTATCCGGGTGCATTACCGAAAAAAATGCCGAAAGGCCGGCACAGGCCGGGATTTCGCAAGTCAGTTTTTTTGTCCAGGCTATATTTCCCTGTACAACATCGTTGCATTGATAATCCCGATAGCGTATGCGTATCGGGACAGTCTATCACGATAGAGAAGTGCATCGGGGCCCTTCTATACAATCATTCTTTTTTTTTGTCCGGGCTAAGAAGCCATGTGGAGCATCGTTGCATCGCCCTCTTGTACTGAATACCTATGGGGAACTTTAATTGTGTTTTATATTGTGCGATTCTTTAGGTTTAGTTAATGAACTACTCATTATAACATAATTGAAGTTGCATGCCATAATCCGCAGGTAAGAGGATTGAATAAAAATAGCAGTGGGTGAAACCCATGGCAAATTGAAATTGTGATGGCCTCAACCCCGAATGGGCATCTGCCCCGAATGGCTGGGTTGACTGTCAACTTAACAGCCGCTTAATTATTAAATCAGCTTAGCTCCATCGGAGGTAGCAAATGCGAATAAAGTGCATGCGTGCCGTAGGTACGCCCCACTTGCCGTAGGGTTGCTCCTACGGAGCAGATGTTTTATATGATTAGCGCTTCAAAGAGGTAACTCCTACGGAGTTTGAAGACGGATATATTGGCATTGATATTTGCTCATTAAACTTAAGTTGACAGTCAACCCCGCCATTCGGGGCTTATGCCCGAATGGGGGTGAATTTAAAAATACCAGGACATTCAATCCGCTAACCAGCGGATTGGGCATGATTTTGTCGTTCATTTCCCCGTCTTG
>JANOTW010000360.1:0-9732 GCA_031416575.1 Ferruginibacter sp. | reverse complement strand
CGTTTCACTTTTCAATTCTTTCAGCACTTTTTTCAATGCCGCTTTTTCTTTACTTCCCGGTGCGTAATTCAATACCGGTTCGTTTACCGGTATTGGGTAATAAAAATCTCCGTATTGCATATATTTTATTTTTAAAAAAGTCTTATGTTTTCTATTTCATTGCTAACCCGGTGTTTTTAAAAAAATTTGGTTTGGTTTAGTGTCCATGATAAACAAGTGAGCCCATATAAAATGGAATTATCTTACGCTGGATACTACGTGGGAAAAGTTCCCCAATGGTATGCCGTACAAGGGAGTGACACAACGATGATGCCATGAAAAACAAATGTTCGTAACCAGCAAAAATGTAGTTGGTTACAAATGCTCAGGAACAATTAATTATTAACCGCAATAATTTTAAACTCGTTCCCTTACTGCGAAAACCAAACCTTACCCTCTTCACTCATTGCGCCCTTACTATTTCTAAATATTTGGCTAAAGTTAATTTTAGCGATGGATAATTTGGCGTCATTTGTAAAAACCCTGTCGTAATTTTTTATAAAATCCTGTGCGGTTTTGATGGATTTGCCGAGTGGATACCTGATGAGTTTGGCCAGCTGCTCCTTATCATTATCAAGCGCTAATAATTGCAACCGCTTTAAAAATAATTTAAACCCTTTTACATCCGTAATGCCGGCCACTTCCCATGAAGTGGGTTTACTGCCATCACTAAATACATTATCATCCTTCATTTCCTCCAGGGTTAATCCACTACCTATGCTGTTGTCTATTTTGACGGTTTTAACAGAATCAACTGTCGCCGGAGATGAACCCGTGATGGGAATTGTTGTGACATCAGGTGGTATCTTAGTTTCATTACAAGCGAATATAGCAGGCAGGATAGCAATGGATAAAATGTATTTTTTCATTATTTTGAATTTACAATTTAAATACAAGTTTAAATAAAAAATAGATACCTATAATGTACAGGTAGTGTTTGAAGATACTTAGCCGTATTTTATTCAAACTGATTATCAGTAACATTAGGATGCATCCGCTTCCTTTTCACTCATTAAATAAGCTTTTATAAATCCATCCAGTTCGCCATCCATTACGGGCCCTACATTTCCAACTTCAAAATCAGTACGGTGATCTTTGATCATTTTATAGGGATGAAAAACATAGGAGCGTATCTGGCTGCCCCATTCTATTTTTTTCTTGGAAGAGTTAGTGGCATCCAATGCCGCCTGCCGTTTGCGCATTTCTTCATTGTACAAGCGGCTCTTTAACATCGCCATCGCCTTCTCCCTGTTTTCTCCCTGGGTCCTGGCCTGCTGGCATTCAACTATAATACCACTTGGCCTGTGCGTTAGCCTCACGGCTGTTTCTACCTTGTTTACATTTTGTCCGCCACTGCCGCCACTTCTAAAAAATGCCCAATCAACATCAGCAGGGTTTACTGCTATCTCAATCGTATCATCTATTAACGGGTAAACGTAAACGCTGGCAAATGAGGTATGCCTTCTTGAGTTGCTATCAAAAGGGCTTATCCGGACGAGCCGGTGTACCCCGCTTTCCGCTTTTAAGAAGCCATAGGCAAATGGGCCATCAAACTGGAAAGTACAAGTTTTAATACCGGCCCCATCCCCCCACTGCCAATCCAGTTCACTCACTGCCCATCCCTGCTTTTCTCCATACATTCTGTACATACGTGCCAGCATTTCGGCCCAGTCCTGGCTCTCTGTTCCACCTGCGCCACTGTTGATCTGCAATACCGCAGGCAAGGCATCAGCAGGTTCATTGAGCGTGCTTTTAAATTCCGCTTCATCAATGGCAGCATTGGCTTTGGTGTAAGTTTCTTTTACTTCTTCTTCGGTGGCTTCCCCCTCTTTCCAAAAGTCGAACAGGACGGCAAAATCTTCTACCAACGATTCCACATCGTGGTACATATTTACCCAATATTCATTTACTTTAGTTTCTTTTAAAATGGAAGTGGCCCGGGCATTATCATCCCAAAAACCCGGAGAAAGCGAGAGCTGTTTGTCATTATTTATTTTAGTTTCCCTGTTAGCAACGTCAAAGAAACCTCCTCAAGACCAGCACACGGTCTCTCATATCCTTCAAATGTTCTGTTGTCATGCAGCAAAAATAAGGGATATTTTGAAAAGGGCAAATGAATAACCATCAGCGGGTGCATTGACAGATCATCCTGTTGGTTATCAAATCTCCTATCATGATATTACGTTCACCACTATTTCAGCTTTTCAGATATGGCCGCATTTAAAAGATGACATGATAACAGAAAACCGGATCCGCCATTATTTTTTTAATATCAGAACTCCTGACTTGTCGCAAATTGAAATCCATGTTTTTTTTTGTCCAGGCAACTGAGCTCTGAAAAAGCATCGTTGCACTTGCCCTTCTATACAACCATATTTTTTTTGTTGTCCGGGCAGAAGTATTTCATGGCGGCATAGTTGCGTCGCCCTCGTGTACTGCATACCATTGGGGAACTTTAATTGCGTTATAATGGGCGATTCTTTAGACGTAGGTAATGAACTGGCAGAAGACCTCCCCTTTTGGAACATCCCGATTTTTCGGGAAGGGCAATGTCAAATAGTTAAGCGAAATTCTTTTTTGTTCCGTAGGAACAATATGTGGGTAACAAACGTTTAATGGATATGTTTTTTCGATCCGTAGGATCGGAATGTGCTTTGATTCAGTTTCAAACAATTTTGGTATAAACCTTATAGTCCATTTCACATTTCGTTCCTTGGAACGAACAAATTTACAATGGTATTTTCATCTACCCATATATCGTCCCTAACGGGACGAATCAATAATCCTTAACTAAATGACATTGCCCTTTTGGGGCCGGGGGCAAAACAGGGTCTTCAAATTATGCCTCCCTTTAAAAAACAGTTCGCCATTTGAAAATGAATGACCTGTAAATTTTACCCACATTGTAATGAGCGAAACATCAGCCGCGGCTTATTTGGGCCCTCTTGTACTTTTGAATATATGGCAGCGCTTCCAATTTGCGAATAACCCTTTCATTTATGAGGGGTGGCAAAAAATTCTGAATCTGTAAGCTTTGCCGGATGCAGTGCCTTCCCGGTAAGATGAATGCCTGCAATAAAATGAAAGATTGATGAATACTATTTATATTTTAAAATGTAGAAATTTTGATAAAAAAAATGGGCTGTATCGCTACAGCCCATTTAATCGAGTACATGATTACTTATCCATTTTATTTTAAAATGAAAGAAAAAATAATTTACCTGCCTCCTAAGATGGTTGGCGAGCGTTTATTCTCCTTAATAAAATAAATGAATTTTACTGATGTAGTATTAAACCAAATCAATAACAAGCTTGTACACACTGATGCATAGTACCAATACACTAGATGCCATGATCAGTTTTACTGCGAACTTTTCCATTTTGAGGGGGTTTGAGGGTGAATCGGATTAAGTTTTCTTGTATTAATAATTAAAACGCTCTATCAATATATTTATTTTGTAACCCTTAAAATTATTTTTTTCTCTTTTTAAATTTTTTATTTTAAATAAACCAAAGCCATTGAAATTATTGATTTATATTTTTCGTTTTTATTGTATTTACTTAAACACTATATATAAAGACATAATATCCATACTGATAATACGCAAAATGTAATACGCCCTATAATAATTATTCAAAGAATTAATATTTTACCACCGGGTATGGTGAGATTAATTGGAATAAATAAGCATAAATTTTTATGCTTATTAAAAACGGATTTTGCGGTTATAGTAAGGTTATTGCTTTATTTTTGCATCAAACTACCACACATGCAATTCAAATTCACCAAAAATATTCAGTTTACCAAACTGATCAAAGCGAATGGAAGGTTAAAGGAATTTAATTTTCGAAAATTAAATGATCACCAGGAAGGTATGTTTACCGTGGACGTAGTGGACGAACGTGATTCCCGTGTGTTTTTCAACATTCAAAAAATTGACAATAGCTGGAAAGTTATCAAACAGCCATTACCACAATGGGTATTGGAAAATGAAGGGATTTTTCATGAAGTGATTGAAGAAGAATTAAAACTAACTTAATTATTCTTACAGCATGGTTGAGGAAGCAATTAGAGAGTTGCGCCTTAAATAAAAAAACCGAATTCGTTTAATAAGTTAAAGCGTAACTTCCTTTCTTAAACATTATAAGCAGATGAAAAAAATATTTCCCTTCTTCCTGTTTTCATTATCTTTTGTCATTACTTCTACCAGGCTATCAGCCCAGGCGGTTGCAAACAAAACGAAACCTACGTTAAATCATATTGCCGTATATGTTGTTGACCTTAAAAAGAGTACGGATTTTTATCAGCGTATCATACAAATAGATACCATACCAGAACCCTTTCATGATGGCAGGCATACCTGGTTTGCAATTGGCCCGTTGAGTCATTTACATCTTATACAGGGAGCAAAGGATTTTTACCCTCATGATAAGAACAACCATCTTTGTTTTACGGTTTCATCAGTAACTGATTTTATAAAGGTGCTTGATAGCAATAAAATAGAATATGAAAATTGGGCCGGGCAAAAAATGCAGGTTACCAAAAGAGTGGATGGTGTATATCAGATTTATTTTAAAGACCCCGATGGGTTCTGGATAGAAATTAATGACGCTAAATATTGATGTGTTGATATTTTTAATCATTCATACAAATCCTGAATATCACATTGGGCTAATTGCACCAACAAATCCCCCACTTTTTCAGTAACTGCTTTAAAATATTTTTCACCTTTTTCCTTTGTAGCCAATCTGGGATCACCAACGCCTGTATCAGCCGATATCTGTGACCATTTTCTTTCCGCCCAAACCCATTTCTCAGCAAAGGCTTTTATTTTCATTTTCTTTTCCTTCCCGTCTCCCGCTTCTGATAAAGGAAGCGCCAACTCAGGTTTTAAATATAATAAAAGGCTGGTTTCCATTTCATCGGCATGATCACCTTCATTTTCGAAATACAGGGATTTGTCCAAACACTGAAACCAGTTACAAGTACTTAAAAACATATTGGGGAACCGAAGCCCCAATTCTCTGATCATGGATTTAAAATCGTTTCCACCATGGCTGTTTAATATGATCAATTTGTAAATACCCTGCCTGTTCAATACTTCAATGATATCTGCAAGGATGGCAAATTGCGTGCTTGGATTGAGGTTAATATCCAATTTAACATCAGCCTGGCCGGTGTTTACGCCAAAAGGAATGGTTGGCAGCACGATTATTTTCGCACCTTTTTCCCAGGCAAGACGGGCTGCTTCCGCTGCAATAAAATCCGCTTCAATAATGTCCGTGCCATAAGGCAGGTGATAGTTATGCGCTTCTGTAGCGCCCCAGGGAAGTATTGCAAGATCAATATTCGCATCTTTAATATTCTTCCAGTTTGTTTCCGCTAAAATAAAAGGTCTCATAATGAAGTGTTCGTTTAAAACAGATATAATATCAATTAAAATTAACTTGAAAATAACTTTCAGCCTCTTTTCTTCTTTAGAAACCGGCTAAGCTTTCTATAAGCAATTATAGGGTAAATGTAAATGTTTTTGAAATAAACTTTAATATCAAAGTATATGTCAAAAAAATGATGGAAATATCAGACCTGCCTAAACATATAAAATTTTCTTTGGCATGATATTCTCTAAATGGGTGGCAAGGCAATGAATTACCGGGTTTTGATATTGTACATTCAGACGTTAAAATTAAGTTGCTTTTGGAACTGGCACAAATTGAAAGTTGAGCTGAAAATTTTCCAACAAACGAAGTTCTTCTAAATAGGATCACAATAATAATTATCTATTTTAGGAACCAATTAAAAATAAAAATCATGAAAAATATTCTAATGGTTGTTGCAATTTCAACATTTTTTTTAGCTTGTAAAAACAAAGGGAATAACGGCCTGGCAACTGATAAAAACATGGTGCTAACGGATACTTCCTTACTGCGCAGAAGTGGTTTATTATCTGATACAGGTTATACCACCAGTAGTGTTGCCAAACAGAATTTGAATGGTACCACTACCACTACCACTAGTTCTACAACAACAACTGTAACCACTACAACTACTACGGGTGTTCCCAATAATAAAGTTGCTACAACAAATAGTGGTAGTAAAAAAACAGGAACTAAAAGCACAACTGCATCCCGAAAAAGAAGTACTTCAACAGGCACTAGTGGTAATACCGGTACAACAGCTCCTGCTCCTGTACAACGTGACCGTGGCTGGAGTGATGCGGCTAAAGGAACCGCTATAGGTGCAGGATCAGGTGCCGTCATTGGAGCGGTGGTTAGCAAAAATAAAGTTCAGGGAGCCATTATCGGCGGTGTGGTTGGTGCAGCCGGGGGGTATGCCATCGGACGTGACCGGGATAGAAAAAGCGGACGTGTAGAACGGAATAAAAAGCAGTAAATGAAATGAAATGTTTTGGCAGTTGGCATGGAGTAATTATCTTCTTTATGTCAACTGTCATTTTTGTGTGAAAGCAATTTATGTTGGTTGCAGAAATTTGATTTTAGTGACAAGCCCGAAATTTTATAGTTCCCGCAATTCAATTTTTTTTGTCCAAACTATATTTCTTTGGTCATCATCGTTGCAAATATGATTTTGTTATTATTTCTTTTTGGGAAAAAGAAATAATAATCCCTCGTGTACCGCATACCATTGTGAATCTTTTATTACGTTGTATTCAGAGGAACATCAGGTTCTTTTTTGGATACGCCTTTACTTTGAAATAGATACCCCACATTCAATAGCAAAAAACTTTTTCATTTATGAGAAGGATAATGTAGTCCTGAATTTAATTATACTTATCCGGTATTTGAGAATAAAGGTAGAATGGTTTATAATTTAGAAAATTTTAACCTGCCCTGAGAAAGAAAGTACTTGAATATCCTGCCAGGAAATAATCTGCTGCTTATTTTAGCGCCAGCCATAAAATATCAAAAAGAGTTAGCTGGAAATTATCTAATGGCTGTATCTTTCATTTTAAAAATAATCATTATGAAATTTCCGCTAACCATAGTATTGACTGCTATAACCTCCATTGTTTTTGCACAAAGATCTTATCTCTTCTGTGGCCGGTTAATAAATACCCGTGCCGGGGCCATTGAAAAAGAAATGACCATCATTATCGAGAAAAATAAAATCATTGATGTAATTAAAGGCTACGCCAATGCCGGTGCGGATGATAAAAAAATTGATTTAAAAGCTTACACCGTAATGCCCGGATTAATGGATTGCCATGTACACTTGGAAGAACAAACCAGCCCTACTAATTATGCAGACAGAATGACCAGGAACCCAACCGACATTGCGTTTTTGAGTTCAGTTTATGCGGAAAAAACATTAATGACAGGGTTTACAACCGTAAGGGATTTGGGAGGCACAGGTGTAAATATCGCATTGCGAAATGCAATCAACAAAGGAACAGTAAAAGGCCCGCGAATATTTACGTCGGGTAAAAGCATCGCTACCACAGGCGGCCATGCAGACCCAACAAACGGTTACCGAAAAGATTTGATGGGAGACCCGGGCCCCAATGAAGGAGTAGTGAATGGGGCGGATGATTGTTATAAAGCAGTAAGGCAACGATACAAAGATGGAAGCGACCTGATTAAAATTACAGCCAGTGGTGGTGTATTGAGTGTGGCGAAAAGTGGCGAGAACCCACAGTTTACGGAAGAAGAGATAAAAGCCATCATTGCAGCCGCAAAAGATTATGGATTAAAAGTGGCAGCTCATTGCCATGGGGCAGAAGCGATGAAAAGAGCAGTGCTGGCTGGTGTAAACTCTATTGAACATGGCACTTATATGACGGAAGAGATAATGGGTTTGATGAAACAAAAGGGTATATATATGGTGCCCACCATTACTGCAGGTAAAAGCGTGGCGGATAGCGCTAAAAAACCTGGCTATTACCCGGATATCATCACTCCAAAAGCTTTGGCGGTAGGTTCTAAAATACAGTCCACATTTGCAAAGGCATACCAGGCCGGCGTACCCATTGCATTTGGTACGGATGCGGGTGTTTACGCTCATGGAAAAAACTGGCTGGAGTTTGTTTATATGACGGAGGCTGGCATGCCGGCAATGGAGGCAATTCAATCAGCTACTATCAAGGCGGCTGACCTGATTGGAATAAGTGATATACTGGGAACGATAGAAAAAGATAAACTGGCAGATATCATCGCAGTAGCCGGAGACCCTTTAAAAGATATCAGCATGATGGGCATGGTGAAGTTTATAATGAAGGATGGTGTGGTTTATAAAAGCGAATAAAACTACAGGATGTCTGATGTCTGATTTTTTGATGTCTGATTTAGGGTGGCTGATTTATTGGTGGCTGATTTTGATTGGTCGCAAAAGAAAGCTTTTTTTGATTTTTGATTTTGAACGGTGGTTGCAAGGGAAAGCTGATTTTAAAAAATCCTTTAATAAAACGCAGGCAAGTTCCTCAATGATATAATGTACAAGGGTACCCAAATAAACCGGGGCTGATGTTTCGCTAATTACAACTCCAAAATTTAGAGGTGATTCATTTTCAAATGCCGGACGGCTTTTTGAAAGGTGGCGTTATTTGAAGGCTCTGTTTTGCCCCCGGCCCTCCCGATGAACCGGGACAGGCTTTCCCGAAAAATCGCATTGACCCCGAGGATCGGGGTGGACTGTCAAGTTAATTTTTTTCAGATATCTACCAAAGGCCTATCCAGATTGAATTTCAGTCCCGATAGTTATAGTTATCGGGAAACCTCTTTATAACAATTATTATCAATGGGCGGTTCTGCTCCTTAGGAGCAACCCATTAGAATTGCAAAGCATTCCAAGGGGAGGCCTTCTGCCAGTTCATTAACTACGCCTGATGAACCGCTCAGTAAAACGCAATTAAAGTTCCCCAATGGTATTCAGTACAAGAGGGCGATGCAACGATGCTCCACATAGCTTCTTAGCCCGGACAAAAAGTATGGTTGTTGAGAAGTACGATCCCGATAAGGATCGGGAGGGCCTGCCACTGAAGCTCAATAGTAATTCATAGTTTGGTACATAAAAATTAAAACACTAACAACAATTTTGACTATTTATAAAAATAATATTATGGTTGCAGGTATCCCCACTTGCAAGCGGAACCGGGGCCTATAATTGCAATAACCCAATTTTATACAAAGTGTTAACTGGTTTATTATCCCAAAATAATTCGAAGTCAACAAGGCCAGCCGCTTCATAACTTTCTTTCACATTTTGTAAAGTATCTGTTTTGATATTATCAACTGATAATTGCCCCAGTATGCCTGACAGCCATTGGCCCTGCTGCTGGTTTACTTTGATATTGATGGTTTCTCTCCTGCTTTGAAAAGTTAAGGAACTCATTTCCCAATGGGAGCCCTTTTTTGATTTGGTAAAATTTTCCACCACGGGTTGTTTACCCAACCAAACGATCTTAGTAGTGGGCTTTACCGGGCGAAATTCCTCATCCAGCAATGCTTTAGCGATATAGTCAGGAGGAACAGATGTTTTAGGCACTTTAAAATCAAACCATTTTTGCAAAGGATAATCCAGGCAGGTACCATGCATAAAATTCAACAATGATTTTTTTAATCCAAAACCAAAGGTATCGTGATCGGCGCCGGTAGTATCAATGTGAACGATGTCATTATTGGCGAAAGTCCCGTTACCGGCCGTTGCTTTTTTTACTTTGTATTTTTCAGGGTTCA
>JANOTW010000359.1:0-10335 GCA_031416575.1 Ferruginibacter sp. | reverse complement strand
CTTGCTACAACGCATATTGCCCTGAAAAAAAGATTGGTATTTTTTTGATGCTAATTGCCACTATTGTAATGTTGATAGCCTCGGCGTTTCCTCATCTTGCACTGAAAGAAACCTATAGCAAAAAACAGGAATAAATATGGTTATTTACTAACTAAAATTTGACACCTGCCAAATTGCAGGTAGGTAGGGCACTCCTGCTATAACAAAAAATCACCAGCTTTTTTATAAATGGGTGCTTTGGGTGCATCCCAAATTGTCGCTACAGTTATCAGGAACGTGGTCGGTGGGACACCGACCACGGCGGGCTTCCCCTGGCTGGTGTCCCACCCGCCAGCGACAATTTGGGATGCACCCGATGAAAACAGCTAAAAACATAGCCGCTGCGAGTGTAGATGAATACCTGAACGTGCTTCCGGAAAAGGTGCGCAACACGCTGGAGAAAATTCGCAAAGCTATTAAATCCGCTGCGCCAAAGGCGGAAGAAGTAATCAGCTACCAAATACCCACGTATAAATCAAATGGACCGGTAGGTGGCTTTGCCGCCTTCAAAAATCATTGTAGTTTTTTTACGATGAGCGATGCAGTGATGAAAGAATTTCAGGATGAACTGAAGGCGTATGGCACTTCAGGCGTAACTATCCGTTTTCCATTGGATAAGCCGCTGCCAGCCGCACTTGTGAAAAAACTGGTGGTGGCGAAAATGAAAGGGAATGAGGCAAGGCTTGCGGCTAAAACGAATAATAAGCCGGCGATAAAAAAGAGTAATTCAACAAACTCCCCTGACGTGGAAAAAGTAAATGAGTACATGAATAAGTTGCAACATCCGCTAAAAGCTGAAATGGAAATGTTGAGGGATATTATTAAAAATGCCCGTGTAAAAATAGTGGAACGTATAAAATGAAATGCCCCGGTTATTATTACAAACCCGGGTTGAAAGCTGAATTTGAATATTCGGGAAGGCATACAATTAGCAATAACCGGGTATAAACATTACAGCCCACTGTATTAAAATCCACGGCATCTCTTAATCAAACAACATTATTAACGACAAAAATCAACAACGTGGCATCAAAAATTTTCATCAATCTTCCGGTAAAAGACCTTAACAATTCAATATCGTTTTTTACAAAAACCGGTTTTACCATCAACGCACAATTCACTGATGAAACGGCAGCCTGCGTGGTGATAACAGAAGATATTTATGCAATGATTTTAACCCATTCTAAATTCAAAGAGTTTACCCACAAGGAAATTGCCGATGCTACAAAAACAACGGAAGTACTTATTGGCCTGTCATTCGACAGTAAAGAGAAAGTGAATGAACTGACGAACAAGGCGCTACAGGCAGGCGGAACTGAAACAAGGGCCCCGCAGGATTACGGGTTTATGTATGGCAGAAGTTTTAATGATTTGGATGGCCATATCTGGGAACTGTTCTGGATGGACCCGGAGGCAGTGATCAAGGCTGGTTAAAAAAAATGATTGAATTAATGGTAGAAGTTTTACTCCCGGGCAGGTACCCCTTACCGGCCCGCTTTACAATTGATGCAACTTCTTTAAACGCAGGCTCATTTGTTAATCTGGTAAAATGCCGCCGTAAAATATTTTACCCAATTGAAATGATCTGTTCCAATTGTATAAACGCCATTACACTCCACTCACCCACTCTTTTGCTGCAGCCAGTTCGCCTAAAGTAAACCCTTTCGACTCACCCGGAACAAGGAAATTAAATGCATCTGAAAATTTTTCCACCAGCTTTTCATTGGTTACTATGGCTATACGGTTCCAGTGTGTATAATGTTTTAATCCAAGCGCAAAGTCATCCATCCAGGCACCCAAAGTAAAATTGCTTACGGTAGTTTCAAGCAGTAACAGGTAGTTGATTTTTCCGTTGCGTTTTACCAATGAATCCAGCGCTGGTTTTAATACATCTTCAAAATCCTGCCTGGTAACTGCCCCGGTTGCC
The DNA here is from genome assembly GCA_031416575.1 of Ferruginibacter sp. Lineage (GTDB taxonomy): Bacteria > Bacteroidota > Bacteroidia > Chitinophagales > Chitinophagaceae > Ferruginibacter. The sequence continues at coordinate 8,369 of JANOTW010000359.1, read as the reverse complement.
CTGATGCCCACCACATGCGGGGGAAGGTCGTGCATAATTGATAGCATAGTTGTAGTTTTTTTGGTTAAAAAAACAAAGTTTATTCCAAATTAATGAAAATTTGTTTAATCGTTTACTTCGGGCTTGCAGGATTTCCGGCCTGGCGTAAATTGATTGGTGAACGGTTCCTTAATATGCCGTGTATAACCATTCAGACAGGTGTGTCAATAGCTGTTTATAATTGCAATCATAATACCAGGGAGTAAAAAAATAAATCAGCCGGATAAAGAACAAAGTGATTTTACTTCGCCACGGACAAAACCGGGAATAATTTAAACTGCGCAAGGGATAAAATAGTGGTATTCGCTTGGTTCAATAAAAAAATAATCAGGCTACCCCCATCCCCTAAAGGGGTTAATTGTTAATTTATAACGCAATTAAAGTTCCCCAATGATATTCAGTACAAGAGGGCGATGCAACGATGTTGACCAGAGAAATATAGCCTGGACAAAAAAACTGAATTGAGAAATCCCGATTTTTATCGGGAATGCCATGAAATACTTCAGCCCGGACAACAAAATAAATATGGTTGTATAGAAGTGTGGTGCACATTGCTTCACAGCCCGGACAAAAAAATCTTGACCACGTTTTTATCCCTGTACAGTATAGCTTTAAAAGTTCACTAATTTGCCTGTTACGCAGTATATAAACAAACGGAATAGTAACTATTTAAAAAAGTTTTATCAATAACATTGCAGTCAAAGCTGCTAAAAGCGTGTTTATAAAATTCACCCCATCATTGTTTAAATAATGCTTTCTTTCAAGGGTAGCTCCTAATATTGAATCGGCGATATTACCGAGTGTACCTGCGATAACGATAAAAAGGAAGTGGCTACCCCAACCAAAACCTATCGCGTAAACTGTAGCAATAAGCATACTGCCGGCAATTCCAAAAAGAGCCCCTTCAATACTCACTACACCATTTTCACCCCGCTTGTCAGGTTTAAAACTGAATATGTTGTAAAATTTTTTTCCATACACGGTACCTAATTCAGATGAGAGCGTATCTGCAGTTGCCGAGGCCAGAGCGGCTGCCAACATTAATTGAAACAACTCCCGTTGCTCCACAAAAAACCATGATAGTAACCCTGTTATGCCCGCCACACCGCCATTTGCAACCACCTGGCTTGCAGTTCTTCTACCGCTATTTTTTTCGGCAGCTCCTAATTTTTCTTTTGTATTTATTTTCCATGAAGTAGCCAGCGTACCCAGCAGGAAGAATAATCCAATAATAGCAATGCCTGTAAAACGGGCGCCTAAAAAAATAAAGCAACCAATCACACCACCTGTTATTGCGCCACTGATTGTTAACTTATTCTTTTTAACACTGAAGAACATTGATGCGGCAAGAATGAGCAGGAAAAGGCAGTAATCGAAAGTCATAGCAGTAAAGATATTGGATATTCAAAGGCAGATATTGCGGTATTTTAAAACAGGTATTGGGAAAACGGGCTGCTCGATTTCCCAATATCCCATTATCACAATTTCACGATATTTTTTATATCATAATTTTCCCTTTCGCATAAATTCAATGATCTCATCATACCGCCGGTTTCCCGAATTAAGAAACTGGGTGATCATTGGAACATGTTTTTTGCCTTTTAAAATATGGTAAGCAGGCTGGTAGCCCCCGCTTTTTAAAGCCGCAACGAATTTTTCATTACCTGCTTCAATGGAAGGATAGGTTTTTCCTCCGCGATAGATCAGCATCGCCGGCATTCCGTTGTGAAGATGGTATAAAGGCGATGCTTCTTTCCAGTTATCAGGATTGGTTGTAAAGGTTTGTAAATAAGAATTGCCATCGGCGAAATTCCCCGCATTCAGGTAACCGAACATATCAAGCCCTGCCGCATCAATAAGGATGGCGCCTTTAATCGGGTTCACAATTCCCATTTTATCAAAATATTTATTGCGTACCGAAACAAGTGCAGCCAGATGCCCCCCGGCAGAATGCCCGGAGATAAATATCTTATTAGGATCACCGCCATACCGCTCAATATTTTCTTTTACCCATTTAACTGCCATGGCAGCATCTGTCGCCATTTCATCATAATTTGCCCGGGGGCTTTTTGGATAATCTATAATCACGGTAACCACATTTTTTCGGGCCATCCTGTTTCCCAGAAAACTGTACAGCGATTTTTTTCCGGAAGTCCAGGTACCTCCATGAATAAAAATGAAAACCTCTTTTAATGGAGCATGGCTTAGTGGAGCAAAAATATTTAATTTTTGTGCCGCCCTGGTGTTGGCGCTGTCTGCGTGCAGGTAAGTGATATTTTTAAAACGGTTTACACTTTTAAATGCACACCCGGTAATTGTGAATATTAACAGCGTACCGGTTATTGCAGGGATTATTTTTAGGTTCAATGTTTTTATTATGAAATTTTTAAAAATGGGTCAGCTAAACAGGCAAGCATTTATTTTAAAAGCGCCTGAGTGCATAAAAATACGAACTAAACATTTACGTGGATTTTTTACCAGACAAACTACCGATACCGCATAAGGGCTAAAAAGAGATGTGGTTCATCGTTGCGTCAATAATCCCGATAGCGTATGCGTATCGGGACACCCTACTATACAGCCATACTTTTTGTCCGGGCTAAGAAGCTATGTGGAGCATCGTTGCGTCGCCCTCTTGTACTTAATACCAATGGGCAACTTTAATTGCGTTATACTGAGCAGTTCATCAGGCGCAGTTAATGAACTGGTAGAAGGCCACCCCTTTTGGAACATCCCGACCTGTGCCGACCTTTCGGCATTTTTCGGGAAGCCTGTCCCGGTTCATCGGGAGGGCCGGGGGCAAAACAGGGTCTTCAAATTATGCCTCCCTTTAAAAACAGCCCGCCATTTGAAAATGAATGACCTGTAAATTTTGGAGTTGTTAACCCTTAGCTACAATTTGGGATGCCCCACTTAATGTTGCCGGAATGAACTCCAATCAGAAAGGTCAAGCCTGGGTTACGATTTGGGTTGCACCCCTATGCTTTAATCATTTTTTAGTAAAATATAAAAATCACTATTTTATCCCTTGCCAGGTATAACTTTGATAAAAATCTGATGACAATATGACTAAGCTTTCCGTCAATATCAATAAGATCGCCACCTTACGAAACAGCCGTGGTGGCAACAATCCGGACCTGGTAGAAACAGCATTGGATATAGAACGTTTTGGTGCGGATGGAATTACCATACACCCCCGCCCCGATGAACGACATATCCGTTATGCCGACGTGTATGCGTTAAAAAAGATAATCACCACCGAATTTAATATTGAAGGCAATTGTACAGAAGAAAAATTTGTACAACTGGTGCTGGCCAATCAACCCACACAGGTAACATTAGTACCGGACTCCCTCGGGCAAATAACTTCCAATCATGGATGGAATACCATTGAACACAAGGATTACTTAATTGAAATGATCGCCCTGTTTAAGAAAGCGGGCATCCGCACTTCTATCTTTGTGGGCCCTGTAGTTGAAATGGTGGAAGGGGCTGCCGCTACAGGTACCGACAGGATTGAACTTTACACCGAAGAGTACGCCAGGTTGTACGCTGAAGGAAAGAGACAAGCCGCAATAGGACCATTCATGGCCGCTGCTAATAAAGCCATCGAATCAGGATTGGGCATCAATGCCGGGCATGACCTTAATTTACAAAACCTGCAATTCTTTTCGCAACATATCCCCGGGTTATTAGAAGTATCCATCGGCCACGCATTGATCTGTGATGCCATTTACCTGGGGCTCGAAAATACGGTGCAATTATATAAACGGCAATTAAGCCCCCTATCCCCGCTTGTTAGCGGGGTAACTTAGATTGTTACTGTATTTGATAGTTGTTTGTTCATTTTATGCTAAGTTCCGGTGTGAATATAAGTTCCTGATTTTATTATTATACTTGGCAAGGGATAAATTAGTGAATTTTTAATTTGCTCTATTTCGAAAAATAAATATTGTCTGCCCACTTTTCCTAATGCTAATGTGAATAAACTGACAGGCGGTCTTTTAGCCTTAGTAGAAAAAGGACCCATTGAATACTTGCAACCTTATTGCCTTATCCGGCCTGATTGTAATATTTTCAAATTAATTATGAATAAGGTAATAAGGTTGAACCATTAATATAATTTCTTTTCTACTAAGGTTAGCATAGGGTCACTTTATTACCCCTCGTTCAGTATAATACAATGCAGGAAAGTTGCCCAATGGTATGCTGCACAAGAGTGGCCGTATAAACTGCGGCTGAGGTATCTCTAATTACAACGTGAGGAAGATCCCCAATGGTATATAGTACAAGAGGGCGACGCAACGATGATGCCATGAAATGCTTCTGCCCGGACAAAAAAAAACCTCCCCTAATAAAAAGGAAGGATTTCTTCAATAACAATTAAAACATCTTAACCTAAATAAGCTTTCAAAGCGCCACTATACCTTGCTTTTTGCAAACGCTTGATCGCCCTTTCTTTTATCTGGCGGATACGTTCCTTGGTCAGATCGTACTTTTGGCCAATTTGCTCAATGGTAACCCCATTTTCCCCATCCAAACCAAAATAAGCATTTACAATTTCCGCTTCCCTGGGGCTTAATGATTTTAAAACCCTGCGGATCTCGTTTCTCAAGGAATCATGCATTACATCCTCATCGGTATCATCGCCCCCCTGCAATAAATCACCCATGGCTACATCTTCTGCTTCATGCACAGGTGCATCAAGCGAAGTATGACGGGTATTACTTTGAAAAATGTTGTTGATTTCCGTTTCACTCATCTCTAATAATTCCGCCAGCTCTTCGGTAGATGGCTCACGCTCATGCTCCTGTTCAAATGCCATATAGGCTTTGTTGGCTTTGTTATAAGTGCCAATTTTGTTTTGTGGCAAGCGGACTAACCTGCCCTGCTCTGCCAACGCCTGCAATATAGACTGGCGAATCCACCACACAGCGTAAGAAATAAATTTGAAACCTTTTGTTTCATCGAACCGTTGCGCAGCTTTAATTAATCCGAGGTTACCCTCATTGATCAAATCACTTAATGAAAGACCCTGGTGCTGGTACTGCTTAGCCACAGATACCACAAAACGAAGATTGGCCTGCACCAGCTTGTCTAATGCCCGTTGATCCCCCATTTTGATCTTTTGGGCCAAAATGGTTTCCTCCTCCGGGGTAATCATTGAAATTTTGGAAATTTCCTGCAGATATTTTTCCACCGCCTGTGAATCACGGTTGGTTATCTGCGTTGCGATCTTAAGTTGCCTCATTGTGTTGTATTAATTTCAGAATGTCTAACGGTTTTATGACAGTTATTGTTAGTGTTATGTTGCAAAGGAATGGTTAAAATACAAAATATATTAAAAATCAGTTTGCAAATTTACGAATCAATTTTTACATTTCATAGCATTGGGGTAAAAAGGCTGAAAAAAGGAATGGTTGGTGGTTGATCGTTGATGGTTGATCGTTGGTGGTTGGTGGTTGATCGTTCGTGTTTGATCGTTGGTGGTTGGTGGTTGGTCGTTCGTGGTTGATCGTTGGTGGTTGGTGGTTGATCGTTCGTGTTTGATCGTTGATGGTTGATCTTTGATCGTTCGTGGTTCGTGGTTGATAGTTCATTGCTCTTTAAATATGGCCCCGACTTATAGTTTAGTATGCCCATCAACTTTTCAACTATCAACTTTAAACTATCAACGACCAACTATCAACGACCAACCATCAACGCCAACCATCAACGACCAACCATCAACGACCAACTATCAACGACCAACAACCAACGACCCACAACCAACTATCAACTAACGCCACTATATTTGCCGCATGATAACCGACCTCCGCTCCGACACTTTTACCAAACCATCCCCGGCTATGCTTGAAGCAATGTTTACAGCTCAGGTTGGAGATGATGTTTTTGGAGAAGACCCCTCCATCAATAAATTAGAGTCAATGGCTGCTAACCTTTTTCAAATGGAAGCAGCCGTATTTTGCCCCAGTGGCACCATGACTAACCAGATCGCAATTAAATGTCATACCCAACCGGGCGAGGAAGTTGTTTGCGATAAATTGAGCCATGTTTACATTTACGAAGGAGGGGGAATTGCTTTTAATAGTGGCTGTCAGGTAAAAGCGGTTGAAGGCGACAGGGGAAGAATTACTGCCGGCAATGTATTGGAAGCAATTAATCCAAACGACATTCATAAAGCCAAAACAGCGCTTGTAAGTTTGGAAAATACGGCTAACCGGGGAGGCGGTAGTTGTTATGAATTCGATGAAATAATAGAGATCAGGGAATGCTGTTTGCAAAATAACCTGAAACTGCATTTGGATGGTGCAAGGTTATGGAACGCCCTGGTTGCCAAAGGGGAAACACCCCATCAATACGGTGAGGCCTTCGATAGTATCTCTATTTGCCTTAGCAAGGGACTGGGCACACCCGTTGGAAGTTTACTACTCGGCAAAGCGGATTTTATTCAAAAAGCCAGAAGGGTCCGCAAGGTATTTGGCGGAGGTATGCGGCAGGCGGGTTATTTAGCCGCAGCGGGTATTTATGCGTTGGAAAATAATATCAACAGGTTGGAAGAAGATCATCTTCATGCAAAACAAATAGCCGAAGCTTTGATTAAAAAGGATTTTGTAGGCAAAATAATGCCAGTTGAAACCAATATTCTAATCTTTGAAATTATAGAACGGTTCACCGCCAAAAACTTTGAAGCCGAATTGGCCAAATCGGGCATACTTACTATTGCTATTTCACCCACACAGGTTAGAATGGTAACGCACCTGGATATTACTAAAGAAATGGTTCAAAACCTGCTTTCAGTTATTAATGCACTATAATTGAAAAATAAAAAATGCATTTCGGATAGTTTTTAAAAGTTATTCAATTGCATTTGAACATACAATCTTCAATAATACTTTTTTTTGGGGTTACAAACATCTGTTGGGTGCATCCCAAATTCGTCCTGCTCTTAGGCGCAACAAACGCAGTATAACCTCAGAACTCCTGGCCTGCGCATCAAATGGCCGTTAAAAAATTGACCTTTTCGCAAAATAAAGTTGCACCACATAAGCCTGAAAGGCTTCAATTTGAATAGCCGTGGGTGAAACCCATGGTAACATATTTGAGGATGTATGTATTACAACCCTGAAAGGGTTGAATATATGAATACCCTCAAATTCAACCCCATTCGGGGTTATGCCGAATTATGGCATTTCTTTCTCCGGGTTTCACCCGGGGCTATTCACATTAAACCCCGTTGGGGTTATACCGAAAATAATGTAACCCGATAATATTAGTTTACGAACAGGCCGGTTAGTCAGGCCTCAGATTTTTTAAAACCTGTGAGGCCACACGAATAGTTGGTAATCAAAAAACGGCATTTTGCAACAGCCTGATTATAACGAAGATTGTAAAGGGTTATATATAATTGTCGCTACAGTTATCAGGAACGTGGCCGGTGGAACACCGGCCACGGCGGGCTTCCCTTGGCTGGTGTCCCACCAGCCAGCGACAATTTGGGATGCCCTCATCTTATCACCTGATAAGCGAATGAACATAAGGCAAATTCTTAGGCCGCCACTTTCAGATTAAAAAATAAAATAAACGAAATTAATTATTAAATGCCCGATGCACTTGATTTAACCATTGCTATCCCTGTAAGAAACGAAGAACAGAACCTTCCCGGATGCCTTGCAGCTATTGGCACCGGCCTTGCCCGACGGATTGTAGTGCTTGATTCAGGAAGTACGGATAGTACCCAATCTATAGCTACCAGTTTTGGAGCGGAGGTTGTAAATTTTAAATGGGATGGAAAATTCCCCAAAAAAAGGAATTGGTTTTTAAGAAATTATACGATTACCACTAAATGGATATTGTTTATAGATGCGGATGAATATATTACCGAAAGTTTTAAAAAAGAGCTACGCGAAAGTTTACAACTTGGTGATAAAGTAGGATATTGGTTAAATTATTCCATCTATTTTCTTGGTAAACAGTTAAAGGGTGGGTATCCTTTGCGCAAACTTGCGCTATTTCGTGTGGGTGCCGGTGAATATGAAAGGATTGATGAGGATCAATGGAGCAAACTTGATATGGAAGTACATGAACACCCCATACTGGAAGGTGAAGTGGGAGTCATACGCAGTAAGATTGATCACCAGGATTTTCGTGGCGTATCGCATTATGTGATGAAGCACAATGAGTACGCATCCTGGGAGGCGGGAAGATTCATGAAAATGGCAGGTGATCCTGCAATCTCATCAAAATGGACCTGGAAACAACGATTAAAATACCGCTTAATGCGCAGTGTATTAATTGGCCCGGCCTATTTTTGCGGCAGTTTCTTTTTG
>JANOTW010000358.1:0-4147 GCA_031416575.1 Ferruginibacter sp. | reverse complement strand
GGCAACACAACCCTTAATCAGTAGCTGTTCTGTATCTGGCAAATTATTATTTGTTTGAGGCATAGATATACATTCAGAAGATTTTGGTTGGGTAACTGAAAAAGAAATTATTGCTCCCTGTCCTTACCGGGCATTGTACCCCCAGCCCCGCTGGTTAGCGGGAAGTTGTTCAACGGGTTCATTATGCCCACAATCCGCATGAAAGCATTTCAAATTTTTTAACGGGCTTATCAAAACCGTAGTTTTAAATTATTCCTTGTTGTGCCGCTTATTGTAACAAAAGATACGCAGCCGGGTTTTGATTGCTTAAAGGTAATGCATGAAATTGGGGGATTTACTGGTGTGGATTTGAAAAGTGGTAAAACCTTTTGATTTACAATGGTGGTTTTTCCCATCGGGGTTTAGATATGCAAAAGCCCCGCTTTTAATGAAGCATTTATTTTTTAGGATGATCCTGATCGCCATTTTTACAATCCAACGCTGCCAATCTTGCGCCGTACTTCCATACAACCATATTTTCTTGTTGTCCGGGCTGAAGTATTTCAATTAGGCATCGTTGCGTCGCCCTCGTGTACTGAATACCAATGGGGAACTTTAATTGCGTTATACCGGGCGGTTCATCAGGAATTAATTTTTATATTTGACAAAATGCACCAGCTACCCGATGACAAATGATTTATTATACCAAATAGCCCTTACCCTTGTACCCAACATTGGCGATGTACATGCCAAAGCGTTGGCGAACAGGTATGGCGATGCACAATCAATCTTTAAGGCGAAAAAAAAGGACCTCGAAAACCAGGAAGGTATTGGTACCGTAAGAGCTACCAGCATAAAGGCGTTTACCAATTTTGAAAGCAGTGAAGCCGAAATGAAATTTTTGGAACAATACAAGATCACCCCGCTTTTTATTAACGATAAAAATTACCCTCAGCGATTATTAAATTGCTATGATAGCCCGGCATTGCTTTATTACCGGGGCAATGCGGACCTCAATACTTCCCGGATCATTTCAATTGTGGGCACAAGAAATAATTCTGACTACGGCAAAGCAGCCTGCGAAAAATTAGTGGACGAATTACAGCAATCTAATATTTTAGTAGTGAGTGGTTTGGCGTTTGGCATTGATACTATTGCGCATAAAGCAGCACTAAAAAATAACCTGCAAACTGTAGGTGTGCTGGCACACGGACTGGATAGGATTTATCCCCCGCAAAACAAAACCCTGGCAAAACAAATGGTGGACCAGGGTGGATTGCTCACCGAATTTATCAGTAATACCAATCCTGACAAACAAAACTTTCCCAAACGCAACAGGATAGTGGCTGGAATGTGCGATGCAGTGCTGGTAATTGAAAGTGGCAAAAAGGGAGGCTCGCTCATAACTGCGGAATTAGGCAACAGTTACAATAAAGATGTATTTGCCATACCAGGCCGCACCAATGATATTAAAAGCGAAGGCTGTAATTATCTAATTAAAAATAATAAGGCTTCTTTAATTGCTAATGCGGGGGACTTGCTTGAGATGATGAATTGGAGTGAAAATAAAAAGACCCAACCTAAAAAACAAAGGGAACTATTCATTGAATTAACCCCGGATGAAAAAATAGTGATAGACATTTTGCAAAGCCAGGCGAGTATTCAAATTGATCAGTTGTATTTTAAGTCGGGCTTAAGCAGCAGCGCTATGGCGGCAGCCTTATTAATGCTCGAAATGCAGGGATTGGTAAATAGTTTGCCCGGCAAAGTGTATATGATCAGCCCCTAAGTTTAAAACTATATCGTTTTTATAACGGGCTACATCCTAAGTTCCCCGCTATTTAGCAGTGACAGGGGCTTTGGGTTTTTTCTTTTATCTTTGCCTATGGCAACAATCAATAACTCCCCTGCTAAAAGCAAATCAAACAAATTTTTCGGTGAAGGCTTAACTTTCGATGACGTATTGCTCATGCCGGCATATTCCCAGGTGCTGCCCCGTGAGGTGGACATCAGTACAAAACTTACCAAAACGATTACCCTGCATGTGCCCATGCTAAGCGCTGCCATGGATACCGTTACCGAAGCGGCCCTGGCCATAGCCCTGGCAAGAGAAGGCGGGCTCGGTATTTTACACAAAAATATGAGCATTGACCGCCAGGCCGACCAGGTACGAAAAGTAAAACGAAGTGAAAGCGGACTAATACTGGATCCGGTTACGCTTAGCCCGGATGCTACCATCGGCGAAGCTATCCGCCTGATGAGGGACAACAAAATTGGGGGCATTCCCATTGTTGACGCAGCTAATAAATTAGTAGGTATTGTAACCAACAGGGATATTCGCCTTGAAACCAATTTCAAGGAAAAAGTAAGCACCGTGATGACAAAGGGCAACCTCATCACCGCACCCGAAGGCACCGATCTGAAAAAGGCCGAACTGATCTTCAAAAAAAATAAAATTGAAAAATTACCGGTAGTAAATAAGTCAGGCAAATTAATCGGCCTCGTTACTTTCAGTGATATCTTAAAATTAAAATCCCACCCACATGCTGTTAAAGATTCATTTGGCCGGTTGCTGGTAGGCGCCGGCGTTGGAATAACAAAAGACACGCTTGACAGGGTGGCGGCATTGCATCACGCAGGAGTAGATGTGATATGCCTCGATAGTGCCCACGGCCACACCAAAGGCGTGATGGATACATTAAAGGAAATAAAAAAAACATTTAAAGGAATACAGGTAATTGCAGGCAATGTAGGTACCGCCGCCGGGGCATTGGCCCTCGCCAATGCAGGCGCCGACGCGGTAAAAGTAGGTATCGGGCCGGGTTCTATCTGCACCACCAGGATTGTTGCCGGCACCGGTGTACCGCAAATAACGGCGGTAATGGAAGCCGCCGCGGCATTAAAAAATAAAAACGTTGGTATCATCAGCGATGGTGGTATCCGCTATACCGGGGATATGGTAAAAGCCCTTGCCGCAGGCGCCAGTTGCGTAATGATGGGCAATGTATTTGCAGGCACGGAAGAAAGCCCCGGCGAAACCATTATTTATGAAGGCAGAAGATTTAAACAGTACCGTGGTATGGGGTCACTCGGTGCAATGGCGCAGGGTAGCAGCGACCGTTATTTTCAAGATGTGGAATCCGACATTAAAAAATTCGTGCCGGAGGGCATAGAAGGCAGGGTGCCTTTCAAAGGACCGTTAAAAGAAATCGTTCATCAATACACAGGGGGTTTAAGAGCGGGTATGGGTTACTGTGGCGCCAGCAATATCAGGGCATTGCAAAATGCAACCTTTGTAAAAATCACTAACGCCGGCATGAGAGAGAGCCATGCGCATGATATAGCCATTACAAAGGAAGCCCCCAATTATAGCCGGTAAAAGCAGCTTGGTTTAATGCATTTTTTTAATACATTTTTTGTCCGGACTATGAAGCTATGTGGGGCATCGTTGCATCGCCCTCTTGTACTGAATACCATTGGGGATCTTTACCTGTGTTATATTTATTAAAAAGGATTAGGTGAAATCTGAGCAATCAAAAGCTGGTGGCGGCCTCGAATAAAAAGTGCTAGAAAATTTCAACATGATCCGTTAAGAAATCATCCGCCGTGGCGGATTGAGCCGGGCATAAGCTGCAAAGTATTGAACTACTTGCGGTCCGCTATCCAGCGGATTGATTTTAGGTTCATGTTGAAATTTTCAGCCTTTTTATTCGCAGCCTTGATTTTTTTTGTTACTTTTTTTTATCAAGAAAAAAAAGTAAATGAAGTCTAGCTTATTATTGTATACCATTGAGGGTTTTCCCTCCCGATGCATCGGGATAATTAGCGAAACATCAGCCCCGGCTTATTTGGGTACTCTTGTACTTTTTCAGCTTTTGGCAACGCTCATTAAGTTCGAAAGCTCTTTTATAAACACAAACCATTAAGTTAGTGGACCGTTGTATTGGTGTGCCTTAGGGTATGTTGCAAATTTATTTCGCATTAATTTAAACTGGTTAACATAACTCAATTAAAGATGCCATGAAAATATTCAAGTACAAGAGTGCGTCCCGATACGCATACGCTATCGGGATTATCAACGCAACGATGTTGCCATGAAAAACTTCAGCCCGGACAACAAATTAATAACCAACAGTTGTAATATATTTTGCTTTCGCTCTAAAAAAAA
>JANOTW010000357.1:0-10655 GCA_031416575.1 Ferruginibacter sp. | reverse complement strand
ATTTATCTTTAAACCAAACAATAACATGAGTAATAAATTAATTACAATTTTTCTATGCCTTTTACCAGGCGGTATTTTTGCCCAGCATACCATTGATACCAATTCGATTACAGCCGCCTCCCGGCTATTTGATCTTAGCTTTACCGCTTCCGAAAAAGATTCGATGCAGGATGGAGTGAAAGACAATGTTGCGTTGTATCAGAAGCTGCACAGCCAGCCAATACCCAATCATTTGAATTATCCTTTCGGCTTTAACCCGGCACCGGTTGGATTTGTAATTCCCGTTAAACAGGAAACCATTAACTGGCCCATGCCTGCAAACGTTGCAGTTCCGAAAAATAAAAATGAGCTCGCATTTTATTCTGTTTTGCAATTGGCTTCTCTCATAAAATACAAAAAGATCAGCTCTGTGGAGTTGACCAAATTTTTTATAGCCCGGTTAAAGAAATGGGGCGATACGCTGGAATGTGTGATTAGCCTAACGGAAGAACTAGCCCTGCAACAAGCTAAGCAGGCGGATGAGGAAATAAAAGGTGGTAACTACCGGGGGCCGCTACACGGCATTCCTTATGGATTGAAAGACCTGTTTGCGGTAAAGGGTTATAAAACTACCTGGGGCGCTGTACCGTATAAAGACCAGGTAATTGATGAGGACGCATTTGTTTACACGCAGCTAAAAAAAGCGGGTGCGGTATTGTGTGCGAAACTAACATTGGGTGAACTGGCCTATAATGATCTTTGGTTCGGCGGTAAAACACGGAACCCCTGGGATATCAGCCGGGGCTCAAGCGGTTCTTCCGCAGGCTCCGCATCGGCTACTGTTGCAGGATTATTGCCCTACACTATTGGCACCGAAACGCTTGGCTCCATTGTATCACCATCGCATACCTGCGGCGCCACGGGCTTGCGGCCTACATTTGGTTCCGTAAGCAGGAGCGGGGCAATGGTATTATGCTGGAGCCTTGATAAAGCGGGGCCTATCTGCCGCAGCGCCGAAGATGCCGCCGTGGTATTTTATTATTTAAAAGGAACCGATGGTAAAGATCCAGGTGCTGTTAACCGTTCCTTTAATTATACAGGTAAAGTAAATTTTAAAAAATTACGGATCGGGTATGCAGCCAACTATTTTAAAAATATCCCCAAAACCGATTTGCAATGGAATGTGATGGAAGCGTATAAAAAATTAGGAGCGGATGTAAGGGAAGTTGATTTTCCTGATTCATTGATGTACCCCGTAAATTTAATAGGCCCTATTCTCAGTGTGGAATCCGCCGCTGCTTTTGATGAATTAACCAGGGGCAACCGCGATGACCTGATCAGGCGCCAGGATAAAAATTTTTGGCCAAACGGGTTCAGGGTATCCCGACTGATACCCGCTGTTGAATACATCAACGCCAACCGCCACCGCTCCGCTTTGATTGAAGCGATGAATGGATTTATAAAAAATTACGATGTGCTGATTGTTCCAAGTTTTGCAGGCAATCAGCTTCGGATCACCAATCTTACCGGGCACCCCGTAGTAGTATTTCCCATTGGTTTTACAGACAAAGGATTACCCAATAGCATTACACTCATTGGCAACCTGTATGATGAGGCGACCATACTGGCAGTAGCTAAAGCCTACCAGGATGCGACGGATTTTAATAAGACCCACCCGGATAAGTTTAGGAATTAGGAATCAGGAATTATGAACTAAGGATTTTTTCCTTTATAAATTCAGGACGCCTGACTTTTCGTAATTTAAAGTGAAGGCTTTTTTATCTTTTTTGTCCAGGCATAAGATCCCTGAATAAACATTGTTGCATCGCCCTCTTGTACTGAATACCATTGGGGATCTTTATCCACGTTATTTGTTAAAAAACATTAGTCGGCTAAAATTGACAACCCTGTATATTTCAATAAAATGAGGTAATTCAATTAGCTTTTTTTTCCCTTTTTTAAATATCCCGATACAGGGGATTTGGGGCCTTTTATTTTCAGTGGGGGCAGGGAATTCTGAAATTATGGCCTTGATTACAATAAGCGGAATTGAATAAAACCCATTTTAAGCAATTGAGCATTACAGCCTGACAAGGGCGAAATATTATAGCATAGGGCAAAAGCCCTATGGTAATGATGCGATGTAATCAAAGCCCTGAAAGGGCGAAATATAAAAGCGATAGGTAAAGCACATCGTTAGTATGGGACACTGAATCAACGAAAAATATTTATGCCGGTGCAATTGGTAAGACTGGCGATGTTTTGTAACATCAATTCATTAGGATTTAATTTTACTAACCATTGAGGGCATTCATTTTTATAAATGCACCCCATATCCTTTTGCATAAATTTGAACAAACAAAACTAAATAAAAACAAACTCTCATGAATAAACTATTACTACTTGCTTTTTTATTGATGTGCTTAAGTGCAAACGCTCAAAAAAAAGTGGCAGATCTGTTGGTGTTTAATGCGCACATATACACCATAGATAAACAGTTTTCCCTTAAAGAGGCAATGGCGGTGAGGGATGGAAAAATTATCGCTACCGGCACAACCGCCTATATGAAAAAAGCCTTTTCTTCCAAGGCGGAACTGGATGCAATGGGTAAATTTATTTATCCCGGCTTTATTGATGCCCATGCGCATTTCCTGGGTTATGGGCTTGGTTTGCAAACGGTTGATCTTACCGGTACCAAAAGCTGGGAAGAGATTCTTGACAAACTAAAAGAGTATTCAGTAACACACAAAGAGGGATGGTTAACAGGAAGGGGATGGGATCAGAATGATTGGGATGTAAAGGATTTTCCAAACAGGGAGAAATTGGACCAGCTTTTCCCCGGCCGCCCTGTTTTTCTTACAAGGGTTGATGGACATGCGGCGATCGCCAATGAAAAAGCTATGAGTGGAATTATACCCGGTACAAAATTAACCGGTGGCGAAGTGGAGACAAAGGATGGGAAATTGACCGGAATATTAATTGACAATGCGATTAGATTGGTGAGTTCAAAAATACCGGCACCCACCAGCATGCAAAAAAAGGAGGCATTGCTAAATGCCCAGGCCAATTGTTTCGCGGTAGGATTAACTACGATTGATGATTGTGGTTTGCAATATGATGATGTAAAAATGATTGAAGCATTACACAATACCGGCGGGCTTAAAATGCGTTTGTACGTAATGTTGAGTGATAACAAAACCAACTATGACGCGATATTTAAAAGAGGGATGATTAAGACGGACAGGTTGAATGTGCGTTCCTTTAAAGTATATGCAGACGGCGCATTGGGTTCAAGAGGGGCCTGTTTGCTGGCGCCTTATGCCGACAAGCCGGGGAGCTATGGATTTTTAGTTAGTAAAAAAGAACACTTTGATGAGATAGCAGCTAAAATTTATAAACAAGGTTTCCAGATGTGTACACATGCCATCGGCGACTCGGGCAACCGCGTAATGCTGAATACTTATGCAAAATACCTGAAAGGTAAAAATGACCTTCGCTGGCGTATTGAACATGCACAGGTAGTTAATAAAAATGATCTTGATTTATTTGGCAGTAACAGTATTATCCCATCCGTGCAACCTACACATGCCACATCCGACATGTATTGGGCGGGTGACCGGTTGGGAAATGAAAGAGTAAAAGGAGCCTATGCTTACAGGCTATTGCTTGTTCAAAACGGATGGCTTCCGTTGGGTACCGATTTCCCGGTAGAAGATATCAGCCCTTTCAAAACCTTTTATGCCGCATGTATCCGCAAGGATGCCAAAGGTTGGCCACAAGGGGGTTATCAAATGGCGAATGCATTAACAAGAAAGGAAACCTTAATGGGCATGACCATCTGGGCGGCAAAGGCCAATTTTGAAGAAAAGGAAAAGGGAAGCCTGGAAAAGGGAAAATTCGCTGATTTCATAATGCTGGACGGTGACCTGATGAATATGGATGCCGGGAAAATTTTGCAAACGCAGGTTTTAAAAACGTTTGTGAATGGGGAGATGGTGTATGAGAAAAAATAGCGTTTGCCACGAATGCACGAATGAGCACAAATGAAAATCATTTCTTTTATGAATGCTATTTTAATTCTTAATTCTTAATTTCTAATTTATAATTATGAAATAGTCAACAAGGCCTCGTGTAATTTTATCACCTGCGGTATCACCAGTTCCTGTTCATCATTGGTAATAACATAATCGCATAGCCGCATTTTGATCGCTTCATCCATTTGTTTTTCCATTCTTGCTTTCACTTCTTCCCTGGTAACATGATCCCTTTTCATTACTCTTTGAATACGCAAAGGGGCAGGGGCATATATACCAATCACATAATCCAGTTGCTTTTGTGCGCCGCTTTCAAAAATAAGCGCCGCTTCCTTAATGGCATATTGAGCATTTTGTTGTTGCATCCATTTTTCTGAATCTTGTAAGGTTGCAGGATGTACGATGGAATTTAGAAGGGCCAGTTTTTCTTCGTTATTGAAAACCAGCGTGGAGAGGTATTTTCTGTTTAATGTTCCATCAATGTAAGTTTCCTTGCCAAACAGTTTTTGCAATTGCTGTTTCAGCATTTCATCTTCATTCATCAGGCGCTTAGCCGCATCATCCGCATAGTAAACAGGTATGCCAAGCACTTCAAAAATTTTTGCTACCGTACTTTTTCCGCTGCCTATGCCGCCTGTGATGCCAACTTTTAGTATCATGACCTGAACATTTATGTCTGATGTATGATGTTTTGATGTCTGATTTATTTCAACCCGTTAGTTTCTTATCATGCCTTTTGAAGTATAACTACCGGAACACGAAAATGCCTTTTTATTAGCAGCCGGTAAAAGCTCCTTTATGCACTTCAGTACAAGTCCCGGTTCAAGTGTAACATCGGGATGCCCCGATAAAAGATCGGGGCAAGCGACGCAACGATGCTTAATCAGGGTTCTTATGCCCGGTACATAAAAATAAAAAAACATGCACTTAAAAAGGCAACAACAAATGAAGAAACACCCTGTAAATTTTGTATAAATAAAAAACCGGACGCTATTATACGACCGGTTAAAATTATCAATTAAATATTGTAATTGTAGAAAAGACGGGTAACGGAAAATCAGTAATTACCAATAGAGCCTGTATTTCTTCCCGCTAACCTGCGGGGTTGGGGACTGGCTGCTAACCTTTGATTTCCGCTACTGGTTTATTGAGGCTTGCGGACATTTCCATACTAACCGTACTTTTTTCTATCTTCAGGTAACTGCCCGGACTTACTTCGAGGCTCAAAGTGCCATCTTCGTTTACTTTATTGATAGTACCATGTATGCCTGCGATGGTAACTACCTTGTCACCTTTTTTAAGATCGCTGATAAATGTTTTTTGTTGCTTTGCTTTTTTTGCCTGCGGACGGATCATGAATAGCCAGAATACTAAAATCATCGCTCCCATAAAAATCAATGAAAAGCTGCTGCTTCCACCCTGGCCACCCTGGCCCATGTTTAAAAAAATTCCTTGTAATTGCATTGTGTTGTTTATTAATTATTAAAAAAATTGTTTTCTCTTATTTAGCTTCCATAACATCGCCGGTTAAAACCAACTGGGGAAAGGCAGGATTGGTATTTGCCATCACCGTTATGTTTTTCTCATTGTGGCCTGTTTTTCCTTTACTGTTGAATACTACTTTTATAAAACCTGTTTCGCCTGGCAACACAGGCCTTTCGGGTTTTTCCGGTACCGTGCATCCGCAACTGGCGGAAGTGCTGGTGATCACCAAAGGTTTTGCACCTACATTCTTAAAGCGGAAATTAAAGGTTACCTTTTCTCCATCGGTTATCTTTCCAAAATTATATACACTGTCAATTAACTGTACCATGGTGGTGTCGAGCATTGCGGTTGCCGACTGCTTTACGGCATCATCTACCACTTTATCATTTCTACGCACATTGCAGGCAATGAATGTTGATGATACCAATAAAACCAATATGTATTTTTTCACTGAATGTATTTTTTTGTCAAAGTTATAGAATTAGCCGTTAGCCGTTATTCATGTAAGAAGTTTAATGTATAAGTTTCCTGGTAGTTAATGGGTTCATTTTACCAACTGATAGCGGCAGAAGCCAACAGCCGTCTTACAAAATGCTGTTCTTGAAATTTTTCTTATGAATTTTCCCTTCCGCTGTCAGTTCTTTGTGAATATTATCCAGTATGCCATTAATAAACTGCCCGCTTTGAGGTGTGCTATAATCCTTGGCCAGGTCAATATATTCATTGATGGTTACTTTGGTGGGGATAGTTTCAAAAAACAAAAATTCACTGATGCCCATTTGAATGATGATCAGGTCGAGGGCCGCGATACGTTCCGCATCCCAGTTTTTTAATTTGGGTTTCAGCAGTTCCATACTCAGTTCTTTTTTCTCGATGGTAGTTTCTAAAAGGCTTTTGGCGAAATCCCATTTTTCCCTGCTCACTATATCGTTAAAATCGTAGCTGCCTGGTTTTTGTAAAAATTTTTGTATCAACACATTCATCATCTCCGCATCATCATCCCAGTTAATAAAATGCTCTTCCACATGACCGATAAAATTTTCGTTGGGCAACATCAGGTTGGTAAATATGAATTCCAGTATTTCCTTTTCGCTTTTTTTATCTCTCGCCTGTACCACTATATAATCCTGGTATTCCTCCGATGCGATCAATGCCAGGTAGGTTTTTCTTAACAATTCCTCATCTGCTAAATGCTGTGGTTTAATTTCAGCAACCGCTTCTTTGTAGCCAGGCTCCTCAAGTATTTTCCACAATAATTCATTGCCCACAATTTTTGTATTGATATTAAGGTCACTTTGTGTAGGCAAATGCTTGGAGGCCTTTTTGATCGCATCTTTTTCAGCATAGCGGGCCACTTCACTTATGAAGTAAACGAGGTAAACAAAAAGCTTACGGGATTGATCTATATGATTTCTTAATAAATTAACCGCTTGCCCGGGTTTAAGATCATTGCTGGTACTGTCTAAAGTATAGAGGCTTTGCATTACTTTCACCCGGATATTTCTTCTACTGATCATTTCGGAAAGAACTTTTGAAACGCGAAGGTAAACATTTTACCCGCCTTTCAAAATCCTGTAAGCAATTCTATTTTTCTATCTTTTCAATCTCAATCAGTTCATGGTTAGGAGCAGTAAAGGGTTGAGGGAATTTACCCGTCCTTTTAAATTGAATTTTCACGGAAATGTTGGCGCTTCTAAATTCTTCCCGTAAAAGATACTGCGCAAGGGATAAATCAATGATATTTTATTTTGTTCCCTAAACAAATAAAAACAGGCTACCCCCATCCCTCCCGATGAACCGGGACAGGCTTTCCCGAAAAATCGGGATGTTCCAAAAGGGGGTGAAATTTATTAATTTATAACGCAATTAAAGTTCCCCAATGGTATTCAGTACAAGAGGGCGATGCAACGATGCTTCACATTGCTTCTTAGCCGGGACAAAAAAAGAATGGTTGTATAGAAGGGGTCCCGATACGCATTCGCTATCGGGATTATCAATGCAACGATAACGCCATGAAATTCTTCTGCCAGGACAAAAAATCTTCTTCACGTTTTTATCCCTTGCGAAGTATAAATGGAGTGTATAATTTTATCGCGGGGTGTTTTTATGATATAGCTCTTTGTATCACATGCAGGGACACAGGCAAACCTAACTTGTATCATGGCGGCATTACTATCTGCTATTACCGTTATTTTATTTTTAGCGCACCCGAATAATGACACCAATAATATGGAATAAAACAAATTGTAAATATTGAGGCAGGCCTTCATGTGTCAATTTTGGCTTATGACAAAATCCCTGCTAAAAGGTTGCAAGTCTGACTAATTTTCATTAAACTCCTGCCATACCAATTTTTCTGTCCTCAAAGTATGACAACTATTCTTTTATATAGCTTTAATATGGCTTTGGTACGAAATTGGCATACCTTCGCTGCCCGGCAAAAATGCCCGGGTAATATATTTCAAATAATCAAAAATCAATAAAATTATGGCTAAGAAGCTAAACATTACACCCTTGCATGACAGGGTAATTGTGAAACCGGCTGCTGCAGAAGAAAAGACTGCTGGTGGCATCATTATTCCTGATACTGCAAAAGAAAAACCACAGCGTGGTACAGTGCTTGCCGCAGGCCCGGGTAAAAAGGACGAACCGGTAACTGTAAAAACAGGAGATACCGTTTTATATGGTAAATACGCCGGTACCGAAATTACCATTGAGGGCGCTGAATACCTTATCATGAGAGAAAGTGATATTTTGGCAATTGTTTAAAACCCCCTCCGCCCCCAAAAGGGGGAATTAGTTCTTTCAACATTTATGCATTTCAAAAAATAAAAACCTGATTCACTCCACAGGATACAAAATCCCCCATTAGGGGATAGGGGTAATTTATTATGGCAAAAATGATATATTTTGATATTGAGGCCCGCAACAAGATGAAGAAGGGCGTTGATACATTGGCAAACGCGGTAAAAGTAACACTTGGGCCTAAAGGCCGTAATGTAGTTATCGAGAAGAAATTTGGCGCGCCACAGGTTACCAAAGATGGTGTAACGGTTGCAAAAGAAATTGAACTGGAAGACCCGATTGAAAACATGGGCGCTCAAATGGTAAAAGAAGTAGCTTCCAAGACGGGTGATATCGCAGGTGATGGTACTACCACTGCTACCGTATTAGCCCAGGCAATTATCTCGGAAGGGTTAAAGAATGTTGCTGCCGGTGCAAATCCAATGGATCTGAAACGTGGTATTGATAAAGCAGTTACTGCAGTAGTTACCCATTTAAAAGCCCAATCAGTGGAAGTAGGTAACAACAGCAAGCAAATTGAACAGGTTGCATCTGTTTCCGCCAATAATGATCCTGCTATCGGAAAGTTGATTGCGGAAGCAATGGCAAAAGTAGGTAAAGAAGGTGTGATCACTGTTGAAGAAGCAAAAGGTACTGATACTACAGTTGATGTAGTAGAAGGTATGCAGTTTGACAGAGGTTATATCTCTCCGTACTTTGTTACCAATAGCGAAAAGATGCAGGCGGAATTGGAAAGTCCTTATATTCTGATTTATGATAAAAAGATTTCCGCAATGAAAGACATTCTTCATATACTGGAGAAAGTTGCTCAAACCGGCCGTCCTTTAGTGATCATTGCTGAAGATCTTGATGGTGAAGCACTGGCTACATTGGTGGTAAACAAATTGCGTGGTACCATTAAGGTTGCCGCAGTAAAAGCGCCGGGCTTTGGTGACAGAAGAAAAGAAATGTTGCAGGATATTGCTATCCTTACAGCGGGTATCGTTATTAGTGAAGAGCAGGGTTACAAATTAGAAAATGCTGATCTTACTTATTTAGGTTCCGCGGCTTCTATTGTAATTGACAAAGATAATACGACCATTGTAGGTGGTAAAGGTAAAAAATCTGATATTGTTGCAAGAGTAAATCAAATCAAAGCACAGGTAGAATCAACTACTTCTGATTATGATAAGGAAAAATTACAGGAGCGCCTGGCTAAATTAAGCGGAGGTGTTGCTGTATTGTATATCGGTGCGGCTACAGAAGTAGAAATGAAGGAGAAGAAGGACCGTGTGGATGATGCTTTACATGCTACCAGGGCGGCAGTGGAAGAAGGTATTGTAGCAGGTGGTGGTGTTGCATTTATCCGTGCCATTTCTTCTTTGGATAAACTGAAAGGTATCAACGAAGATGAAACAACCGGTATCCAGATCATTAGGCGCGCTATTGAAGAACCATTGCGCCAGATCGTTGTCAACAGCGGTATTGAAGGCAGTATCGTGGTACAGAAAATTAAAGAAGGTGAAGGTGATTTCGGTTTTAACGCACGCACGGAAGTGTATGAAAAAATGTTTAAAGCCGGTGTAATTGATCCAACTAAAGTTACCCGTATCGCATTGGAAAATGCAGCGTCTATTGCAGGTATGTTGTTAACTACGGAATGTGTAATTGCCGACAGGCCTAAGGTAGAAGCATCGCATAACCATGGTGGCGCTCCTGATATGGGTGGAATGGGATATTAATTTAATCGCATTTCAAAAGATAATAAAGTCCCCTTCATTTTTGGAGGGGATTTTTTTTGTACCAACTGTGAAGCAATGGCCACCATCGTTGTGCCATCTTAATCCCGCAGAAGGGTCGTGTGCCGTATCGAAACTAACTTGTACCGCATACATATTTGGAACTTATTTGAATGTATAGATTCAGAACTCCTTGGCTTTCGCAGTTTAAAGTGCATGCTTTTTTATTTTTTTGTCCAGGCATCAGAATCCTGGTTAAGCTTCATTGGCGCTTGCCCCCAAATTATTGTGGTGGGCCACACTTCTATACAACCATATTTCTTGTCCGGGCTAAGAAGCTATGTGGAGCATCGTTGCATCGCCCTCTTGTACTTAATACCAATGGGCAACTTTAATTACGTTATAATGAGCGATTCTTTAGGCATAGGTAATGAACTGGCAGAAGGCCTCCCCTTTTGTAACATCCCGATTTTTCGGGAAGGGCAATGTCATTTAGTTAAGCGAAATTGTTATTTTGTTCCGTAGGAACAGTATGTGGGTAGCAATCAATTAATGGATATGTTTTTTCGATCCGTAGGATTGGTATGTGCTTTACTTCAGTTTCAACCAATTTTGGTATAAACCTCATAATCCA
>JANOTW010000356.1:0-5507 GCA_031416575.1 Ferruginibacter sp. | reverse complement strand
TGGGGTTGCCGCAACAGCATTAAAATAATCATGGGTTTCCACCCACGGCTATTTTAATTCAATCCGCCGCGGCGGATATTGGATGTAAGTCTATTACGGTGTTCAGTGTTATTTTATTTATTGTTAGAGCAGGAAGGATTTTTATTTTTTTTTAAAATAAATTTTTTAAAAAATTAATTTTAATGATGAACTGTGGCCTTCAACACATAACACAATTAAAGATCCCCAATGGTATTCAGTACAAGAGGGCGATGCAACGATGTTGCCATGAAACGCCTCTGTTCGGACAACAAAAAAAAACACTGCAACCCAATGATATTTGTTTTAAAATTTAATTATGACCGTAAGAAAAAATTTCTTTTATTCAATATGCACCGCTGCTTTTTTTGTGGGCGGCTGCAATAAGGATAAAGCGCCATCGCCACCAGTAGTTATACCCGAAACTTTTGATTTTAAAGAACTGAAAGTTAACAATCTTCAACAGGCATCCCCGGTTTATAATGTCAGTTTTTCTCCGGTGGTTAAACTCTCTTTTAGCGCCAATGTTGACCGCACAACCATAGCGGGCGGCATTACTTTAAAAAACATTTCCGGCGCTGATATTGCATTTACGGCCGCTTACGAAAACGGTGACAGCACGGTAATTATAAAGCCTGCCCTGCAGCCCATAACAAAATATTTACTGGCTGCCGGCAGCAGCTTAAAAACAAAACGCAATACAGCGCTGGCCGGTAGTTACAGCCATGTTTTAATAACCCATATAGATTCATCCGATAAATTTCCCCTGCTTACGGATGCCGCATTGCTCGATAAAGTACAACAGCGAACCTTTAAATACTTTTGGGATTTTGGCCACCCGGTTTCGGGCATGGCGAGGGAAAGAAATAACAGCGGCGACCTGGTAACTACCGGTGGTACCGGGTTTGCTGTAATGGCGATTGTAACCGCCGTAAGCCGCAACTTTATTACAAGGGCGGAAGGCGCCGCCAGGGTTTTGAAGATCACTGATTTTTTAATAAATAATTGTAGCAAATACCACGGGGCTTTCGCACATTGGGTAAATGGCGCTACGGGTGTTACCATTCCATTTAGTGCCGATGATAACGGTGCGGACCTGGTAGAAACAGCGTACCTGATGCAGGGGCTTATTACCGCAAGGCAATATTTCAATACAGCGGATGCTACGGAAGCGGGGCTTAGGAATAAAATAAATACTTTGTGGAATGGCGTTGAATGGAACTGGTTTCGCCAGGGTAATCAAAATGTTTTGTACTGGCATTGGAGCCAGGATAAAAACTGGAAAATGAATGTAAAAATAAGCGGATGGAATGAGGCATTGATAACTTATGTGATGGCGGCGTCCTCCACTACTTTTGCCATACCTAAAGATGTTTATGATAATGGATGGGCGAGAAACGGGGCGATGAAAAACAACAATATTTATTTCGGCTCCCGGTTACCGTTAGGCCCCGATTTGGGAGGGCCGTTGTTTTTTGAACACTATTCTTTTATGGGCATTAACCCCAATGGGTTGAATGATGCTTATGCAAACTATCAAACACAGGCAATCAGCCACACAAAAATTAATCATGAATATTGCATTGCCAATCCAAAGCAATGGTATGGCTACAGCAGCCTTTGCTGGGGGCTAACCGCCAGCGATGTACCCAATAGTTACCATGCAAATGCACCTGGTAATAATGATATTGGGGTAATTTCGCCCACGGCTGCACTTTCCTCCATGCCTTATACGCCAACGGAATCAATGAATGCATTAAAATTTTTCTATTATAAATTAGGTGATAAGCTTTGGGGCGATTATGGTTTTGCAGATGCTTTTTCTTTGCACGGGCCCTGGTTTGCCACATCCACGCTTGCCATTGACCAGGGGCCCATTATTGTAATGATGGAAAATTACCGCACGGGTTTGCTTTGGGGTTTATTTACAAGCGCCCCGGAAATAAAAAACGGAATGAAGAATATTGGATTTTCCGCGCCGTATCTTTAAAATCTAAAACGGTTATGATATTATGAAAAAATATTCCCTTCTTTTCTTATCCGTCATTTATTTATGTGTTGATTGTGCTGCGCAAATTAAAAACCAGCAACTTGAGAAACCAATTAACCGGCAGGCCAATCTTTCTGATTCCGCATTATTGGATATGGTTCAAAAACAAACCTTCCGGTATTTCTGGGACTTTGCTCATCCTGTAAGCGGCATGTCAAGGGAACGGAGTAATGTAGCATACAACTATGGCAATGAAGTGGTAACTACAGGCGGTACCGGCTTTGGTGTAATGAGCATTATTGTGGCAACCGAAAGGAAATGGATCACCAGGGATACCGCTGCAAGGTTGCTTTTGAAGATGATTAATTTTTTAGCGAAATCAGATTCCTATCACGGCGTATTTCCGCATTGGTTAAATGGCGCTACGGGCAAAACGATCCCTTTCAGCCGTAAGGATGATGGCGCCGACCTGGTGGAGACATCGTATTTGTTCCAGGGGCTTTTATGTGTACGCCAGTATTTCAATGGCGATAATAATGTGGAAAGGGAATTGCGCAACCGCATAGGCTGGTTGTGGAATGATATAGAATGGGACTGGTTTACAAAGGGCGGCCAGGAAGTTTTGTACTGGCACTGGAGCCCCAACAATGGCTGGGCGATGAATTTTCCGGTTCGTGGTTTTAATGAGTGCCTCATCATGTATGTGCTGGCGGCTTCCGGTGAAAGGTATCCGGTTGGCAATGCGGTTTATCACAGGGGCTGGGCGCAAAGTAATTTCTTTAAAAACGGCAAAACATTTTACGGCTACACACTTCCGTTAGGGTTTGATTATGGAGGCCCGCTTTTCTTTTCGCAGTATTCTTTTCTGGGTTTAAATCCAACAGGGTTAAAAGACCAGTATGCGGATTACTGGGAACAAAATAAAAATCACACGCTCATCAACCGGGCTTATTGTGTTGATAACCCCAAAGCATTTAAAGGTTACGGCGAAAACTGCTGGGGGCTTACAGCCAGCGATACTTACAACGGGTATGCCGCACATTCACCCACGGAAGATAACGGCACCATTTCACCCACTGCGGCCCTTTCCGCCTTTCCTTACACACCGGAGCATTCGATGAAAGCACTGAAACATTTTTACTATGGACTGGGCGATAAAATATGGAGCCAATATGGTTTTGTGGATGCTTTTAATGAAACGAAGAACTGGTATGCAACATCGCACCTGGCGATAGACCAGGGCCCCATCATCGTGATGATAGAAAATTACAGAAGCGGTTTATTATGGAAATTATTTATGAGTTGCCCGGAGATAAAAAATGGGTTAAGGAAGTTGGGGTTTGAAAAGCGTGAATGGTGAAAGGTGAAAGGTAAATAGTGAAATAATTGCCTATTGCCCATTGCCCGTTCGGGTTAACCATGGCGGGAATAAGTTCTAAGGCGGCGGGAGGTATTCGAAATAAAATAGGCATCACAGGTAAGGAAATCCAAACCCAGGAATTCAGCGACGGCAGTGGATTAGAACAATATGATTTTGGCGCAAGATTTTATGACCCACAAATAGGAAGGTGGCATACTCCAGATCCATTAAGTGAAAATGAATATGATAATGAAGTTAATAGCGCATTAAAAGAAGAAATAGGTCAAGAAGGAACCGAAGAAGAATTTACTGATGCTCGTAAAGCAGTTGATAATGCTCTTCAAATTCTTGGACCGATGAGTGTAACAGCAGAGAATTCAGCAGTTCATTACAATGAAAGTCCCTATGCATATGTTTTGAATAATCCTTTGAAGTATATCGATCCGCTTGGTTTAGATACAGTGCCCGTTTATAAATCAGAGCAAAATGTTACAATGACTGCGAAGAAAATCTCATTCCCGACTTTTGGCACAGTTATTTTTTTAAGTGGATTACCTTTAATTCCAAAGCAACTTATCCCAAGTTTTATCTTTCCTCGAAATTTTGTTCCGAAAGGGGCCTCACCATTAACCTCTGTATCATCAATTATTTTTAGGAGGCTTTTCCCAGGTAAGACTATCTCCGGAAAACTTGTGCCCAATGTTGTGTCGAGAGTATTACCGAAGTTATTGCCAAAAGCTATCTCAATAGGAGGCCAACTTGGCCGGGCAACAAGTGGTATTGGATTTTACATTACAGCTGGTCAACTTGTATGGGATGGTTTTAAAAATTTTCAATCATTACCAGCAAATCAGCAGTCTAATTTTGTTAATACACAAATGATGTCGGGAACCCAATATTTACCACAGCGTTAAAAATAATTATGGAAGGAAAAGTAGATATATCAAATGAGTTAAGAGAATATTTTATTAATCAGTATAAGATAAGCCCTGATAAAATCAAAGTTGATTCTTCCTTGCTTTATGACTTTGAAATATCGGGTGATGATGTTGATGAATTTTTCTCTTTACTAATTAAGGATTTTAAGATTGAAGTAAAGCGACTTAATTTATCTAAATTTTATGTAGGTAAGGAACCCTTTGATTTTCTAAGCCCGATTATTCGTTTTATAAAAGGAGAGGTTAAGAATAGCAAACCTACCATTACTGTAGGCGATATTGAAAACTTTATTAAAACAGGTATCTTAGAATGAAATTGAGAAAAATGGTTATAAAGATTTTAACTTTCGCTTTATTTGTATGTATTTTCTTTTTCTTTCTACTATGATAAGCGAGAGATAAAAAAGCCGCGGCGATTGCTGCGGCTTTTTTATTTTACGAGGCGAAAGCTTTTTTAGCTTTAGAGTTTTGGACTACGTTATCAATAAGGAAGAAAAGTTTATCCTTTGTGTTGTCGTCCAGCTTATCAATATCCTGCATCCGCTTTAAAGTTTTTTTATCTACGGCCATGTTATGGTCTTTGCCAATGAGGTAATCAATCGTTACCTGAAACACTTCTGCAATCTTAGAAGCTACTTCTACCGAAGGCACAGCTTCGTTACGTTCATACTTGCTGATGGCTTCTCTTGAAGCCTTGATGGCAGCGGCCAGGTCTGTCTGGCTCATGCTCTTTTCTTTACGCAGTTGTCCTATCCTATCACCTATTTTCATACTCAGATGGTATTAAAGTTTGAAGTATCCCCAAATGTACGGTACTAATGTGCATAAAATAATAGTATAGTTGCATTGGATAAAGGTATGATTGTTTATGTTTGCGGCTTATAATACGCAAAAACAAAATTTATCCACATGGAGCTAAAGGAAATCAAAATTTATCCACATGGAGCTAAAGGAAATCAAACAGCAGCTAACTATTAACCAGGTGTTGCAGCACTACGGTTTAAAGCCTGATAAAAATCACAGATTAGTTTGCCCCTTCCACCCGGACAAAACCCCTTCGCTGCAAATCTATCCTGCAACAAATACCTACTGTTGCTTTAGCAGTAACTGCAATGCCGGCACCGGTGATCAGATACAGTTTATAGAACTGAAAGAAAGTTGTAGTAAACATGATGCATTACTAAAGGCTGCCTCACTGATC
>JANOTW010000355.1:0-6052 GCA_031416575.1 Ferruginibacter sp. | reverse complement strand
TAGTTGCCACCTGATTTGTAGTAGTATTCGCTTTTATTTTGCCAGGCCATCTTATAAAAGCCGGTTCCCTGATACCACCTTCCCATAACTCCATTTTCCGGCCTTTGTAAATTCCATTGTCAGAAAATCTTTCACCGCCATTATCACTGGTAAAAATAACTACCGTGTTTTTTGCAAAACTTTTTTCATCTAATGCTTTTATTATAGAACCAACTGCATCATCAAGGCTTTTCATCATAACCGCAAAAGTTGCGGGAGAGCCCGCTACCTTAGCCCATGTTATCGTATCGGGGTAGGCTTTATCATTTGGCCCTTGCCATGGCCAATGCGGGGCATTGAACATAATAGCAAGAAAGAAAGGTTTTGAATGAGGTTGGTTGATTATTTCAATAGCCTTATCCGCCCAAATATCAGTAAGATAACCCTCCCTCTTTATTGGTGTATAATTTTCATAAAGATCATTGTTTCCTTCACGGGCAGTATGCGAAATATAATCTATTGCGCCTGCATGAAATCCAAAGAAATAATCAAATCCATTTCTTATCGGGTTGAATTGCGGCTTAAAACCTAAATGCCATTTTCCAACCAAATAGGTTTTATATCCATTTTGTTTTAATAAACTTGCTACTGAAGGCACTTCAGAAGATAATCCAATCATGCTATCTCCTGTTGATAAAACCAGGGGTTCGTGTAAACCCACCTCCGTACGTGCCGGGTAACGGCCCGTCATAAAAGCAACCCTGGTAGGGGTACATACCGGCGCTGCCGCATAAGCGTTCATAAATTTAACCCCCTGCGATGCAAGTTTATCCAGATGGGGTGTCTGATAATCCTTTCTTCCATAGCAACTCAAATCAGCATAACCAAGATCGTCGGCCATTATATAAATGATATTAGGTTTATCGGACTGAGCGAAGCATACATCCGATTGAGTGATAAATAAAATAAGAATGAATAAATATAAATTTGAATTTTTCATAAATGAAGGTGCTTTTATTGTGAAATAAAATTTGTGATCTACGCTTTGGTCCTTGTCTTCACTAACCAGGTCTGAGAGTTGATGTTAGCGGTACACCCTCTATGCCTAAGTATAGGTTTGCTTACCGGCAACGCCTCCCAATGAGCTTTATCGTGGCCGGGAACGTTGCTTTGTTAAGAGCGCCATCATGCAGGTATAGCCCCACCCCAACCTTTCTTATCCACTTGCAGCGCAACGTCCTTAGCGCTGCTCTGGCCCGTTGAGAGGAGTTGCCTGGAAGAAGCATCATCTAATGCCAACCAGCCTTGATACAGGTTTTGATTCCAATGCCGACAATCTTTTTTCCAGGCTATTTATAATTGCCGTTTGTTTTTTTATAAGCCTGCTTAATTCCTGCGTAGCGGAAATATTAAGTGTAGTTAGCCCGTCATAATCCACTGTTCTGAAATCATCCACCTCTTCGCCATACACAAATGCTTTATCGGTTTTTATGACCGTTGCATTTATCACCACTTTATATTCCGAAGGAATAGAAACAATATCAAACTCCTGCATTCCTTCTCCTTCAGCTAATAACACCTGAAGCTTTTTTGCAGCTTTGCTGATGTTGTGTTTATTGGAAAAGGTTAACAGGCAGCCTTTGGAGGTTTGTTCAATTTTGGTGGCAGGTTGATATACATTGGGGATAAAACCAGTGTGCTTGGACACAACCTGTGGATATCGTTTTTCTACCTCTTGTGCAATTACTTTTTTAAAGGGCTTATTACCATTTTGCACTATGTCCTTTAATGTGTAATCGGTAACCTGTAGTGCATTAATTGTCTCAAGGTCTTTTGCTGAATTACTTACACCAATAATATTTTTTATACGGGCATCAGAAAATGCATCGAATTCAGATGCATAAACGGCCCCGGAAGAGAAAATTGAAATGTTGGCGATGCATCCGTTACACCTATCAATACCATTGGTATAACTTAGAAAATTATGATAGGAATAATCAGCAAAATTACTACTACCTACAGTACCGTCAACAACCAGTGGATACCCAGGCGTATTGGTATTAATGCCCACCCTCCCCAGTCCATTATTTCTTGGCTTTAAAATTATATCGGTAGTGGAGCCAATTAAAGTTTCAGTGTTTGTTTGATAAATTGCCATTGCGTTTGTGCCGTTACCAATAGCAAAATCATTGGATGCAAAACCGGTAGCGCCTACAGAACCGATCTGTAATTTATTTGCAGGGGTCGCTACATTTATCCCAAGGTATCCATTGCCATTATTTTTTGGCATTATGCTTATATCGGTTGTGGAGCCCATTGATGTAGAAGATGGAGTTTGATAAATAGCAAAAGCCTGCGTACCATTGCCAAGGGCAAAGTCGTTGGTTGCAAAACCTGTAGCCCCTACTGAGCCGATCTGCAATTTGTTTGCGGGGTTTACAATGCCAATACCAACATTTCCATTGGATAGTACGGTCATTTGTGCGCTTCCATTGTTTGTAAAAAAATTTAATGGATGATTGCTTTTAGTTCCTATCCAGCCGCCGGTTGCTCCCTGAAAATTTCCTATCCAGGAACCTACTGTAACAGTTCCATCGGTATGTGTAAGGCCAAAATCATTGGTAA
Source organism: Ferruginibacter sp. (assembly GCA_031416575.1). GTDB lineage: Bacteria > Bacteroidota > Bacteroidia > Chitinophagales > Chitinophagaceae > Ferruginibacter. Next base: position 3,448 of record JANOTW010000355.1, on the reverse strand, counting down.
GGGTTTGTACGGTAAGTTTATTTGCAGGTGTTGTGGTTCCAATACCGACATTTTGAGAATAGCCACCCGCACAACTTATAAAAATCAATACCGGCAAAAAAATTTTTTTCATTTTTAGAAGGTTTTAAGAAGGATGAGTAATTAATTTGTATAAAACTATACCTCAAAATTTTGAATGTCATTACACTTTATGTATCTGGCGGCAAAAATTGAGCAGGTGGGGGTAATGGGCGAAAAGCAATGTGCAATGTGCAGTGTGCATTTAAGAATTAGGAATTAAGAATTAAGAATTAAAAATTAAGCCGGTTAACCGATTGGCCAATTGTTCGATTGCCCGATTGCCCAATTGTAGAGACAAGGCATTGCCTTGTCTCTACAATTGGGCAATCGGGGTGTTCCAAAAGGGGGTAAAAATTGTTATAATAAACACAATTGAAGTCGTTCGGACGGGCAACGATGTTGAGCAGGGAAATATAGCTTGAACAAAAAATCCTGTATTTCGAAATCCCGACCTGTGCCGACCTTTCGGCATTTTTTCGGGAATCCACACGGCTTCTTAGCCCGGACAAAAAAATAAAAAACATACTGCAACACATCAATGTAACCCGCAGCCAGGGCGGCTTCTTCATGTGCATGAATATCTGACAGGGTAGGTAAATTGTATTTTTCCCCCACTTTTTTCAACAAGGTCAAAGCGGCGATATTGCCTATGCCTGTAAAGGAGGAAGCACTGGTACGATTGGCTTTCCGGTAAGATGCTTTAAATATAGGAATACCGAAGTTCCTGCAAATGCCGGAAACTTTATCAGCAACTTCCATTACACGTTCTTCCTCTACTACCACACAGGGGGCCGGCTAACAAAAAAAATTGTTTGCATCATATTGTTGCCTGGTAAAAAGTTCTTTGAGATAATTTTTCATCGCCTTGTTTTTATAAAGCGGCAAAGATATTTCTATAGAAATTTATTGCCTGAATAAACAAAAAGGGATTTATAAGGCAGGCCGGGGAGCGGCATAGCAGCAAAAATTGTTTTATACTGCGCAAGGGGTAAAACAGTGAATTTAATTTAGCTGATAATCTTAAAATTCAATCTGTATTTTAATTTATAACGCAATTAAAGATCCCCAATGGTATTAAGTACAAGAGGGCGACGCAACGATGATGCCCATGGCTGCTTCTTCGTTCGGACAACAAAACCTTGACTCACGTTTTTATCCCTTGCGAAGTATAGGTGTGTAAATGGCTACCGCTTTGCTACCGGGATACATTTGAAAAAAACCGGGCATTATTTGGGTGCAATTCAAATTTTCGCTGGCTGGTGGAACACCAGGCAGGGGACAGCCAACCCGCCGCGGCGGATACCCCACCAGCCACGCCTTAATAAGTGGAAAAGGGAAGTCAAGCCTCCAAGGCTTGACTTCCCTATATCCGAATATTCCGAACCTTTACGGCATTTGTGCAATCAACCCTGCAGAATCTGGCGAAAAATTGAAATGCACCCCATTATTTGGCGGGATGGATATAAAAGCCTAAAATTGTAATTACAAAAGTAATTACATTATGCAAACAAAGCTGGTACCTATAGGAAATTCTTACGGGGTGAGGTTGTCGAAATCCATTATAAAGCAGTTTGATTTTGATAAAGGCGCTATAGAAATCGTGGTCAAAAAAGAAGGCATCCTTATTACACCGGTACCAGATACTGCTCCTTTGCCGGAGTGGGACAGGCTTTTTAAGGAAGCAAAGAAAAAAGGGTTCAATACTGTAAAGGATGGACAGGAATTTATTGAATGGGATATAACTTTAAACGATGGCATTGACTAATTACAAAAAATGGCAGATTGTATTGGTGGATTTAAATCCTGTAAAAGGGAGTGAAATGAAGAAAGTCAGGCCATGCCTTATTATATCTCCTAATGCGGCCAACAAACACCTTCGAACATTAATTATCGCTCCTTTCACTTCTGCCGTACATCATATCCCTACCCGGTTGCAATCTGATTTTAATGGGGTTACCGGGGAAATTTGTTTTGACCAGATAAAGGCGATTGATAAAACCAGGATCAAAAAAATAATGGGTGTTTTAGACAGTAAGTATAAAATGGCGGTGAATAGCTTACTTATAAATATGTTCAGCGAGTTATAACAGATCATTTCTACCAATCATTATCTCTTTGCTCAGTGTAAACCGATTTGGCACCGAATGGTTATTTCGGGTTTGAATTTTATTTCTTTTTTTAGCTCATTTTGCGTCATCAATTGCCTTCAGCAAGCCGTTGTCATATGCATCGTCACGTAGTTGCCAAAACATAATGCCCCCTAATCCTTTATCTGTTACATACTTTGTTTTCAAGCCAACCGATCTTTCATCATCAAATGTTACAAAAAGTTTTTTTACAGGATTATACAGGTAAGGCGCCTGGGCAATACTATCCCAATGAGATACAAAGCCACTATCAGTTGAAAGGCTGGCTGCAAAATCTTTACTTGCTATGGTTGCTTTAAATTTTCCTTGCTGGTATAATCCTGAAGAAGCGTCTGCTACCGCTTCCCACATCCTTCCATAAAAAGCAGCGCCAATTACAATCTTATTACTTGCAACTCCCTGTTTTAGCAAGAGACTGACGGCATTATCAACCGATTCAGGATTTTTAGGTGTTGAATACAATGCTGTATGGTGACCGGTTACAGTAGAGTATCCACTCACAAGGTCATAAGTCATCAGGTTTACCCTGTTTACTTTTTTCATTACTTTCCGCCATTCGATGGAGGTTTCGATAAATTTTTTAAAGCCCCCCGCGGCAAAACTTATTTCATTCTTTCCGCCAAGTTTTTTTCTAAGTTCTTTAACGAGCGCCGTGAAATTCTTTTTATCCTCCATATTAAAACGGTGGTTAGGGAAACCACTTATTGCAGGATATTCCCAATCCAGGTCAAGGCCATCTGTTTTAAAATAATTATTGATCTTTTGTACAGACCGTGCGAATTCCCTGCGGCCACGTTTTGTTGAAAATACATCGGAACAGGTAGCACAACCACCCCAACCGCCTAAAGCCAACATCACTTTTAAATTAGGGGATCTTTTCTTAAGGTTTACAAGCCGTTGTATCATTGCGGTATCTCTTGCATTTATCACATTCAATTCATTTCCTTTAAGGTGGCAAAAGCTGAATATTATATGTGTAAGTTTTTCAATTGCAAAACTGTCCACGTTGTTTCCACCAGTGTAATAAGCAATAACTGCAATGTCATTTTTTTGTGATTGGCAAATTGAACAAAGCAGCAGCATCTGTAATAAGAGAACATATTTTATTAGCATGGTATGTTATATATAATTGGTGTTGCCATTTATTATTGATTGATATAGGTGTTTGGTTGTTTATGCGATTGCCCGATTGTAGAGACAAGGCACTGCCTTGTCTCTACAATCGGGCAATCGGGCAATCG